>JAJZSC010000201.1 GCA_021849995.1 Bacillota bacterium
ATCCTGAGTGGTACCACTTCAGCCGTGTCCGTGTCATAACGGTTGAATGACTCGGCGATGCAGATCACTCTGGGATTGTTCCAGTCGAGCCTGATGCTGTCTGCCTTGCCCTTGCCCAGTGCATTGAGCATTAGCATCCTGAAGAACTCCGGCTTCTGCGCTTTGAGCCACTTCAGGTAGGAGAGCGCCTGATTGATGACGTTCCCGTTTCGGTCCCGCTTGTATTCGATGATAACAGGCGCGCCATTGGTATCGACTGCCAGGGTATCGATACGGCCCCCGGAGGTGGGATACTCGGTTGCCAGATAGTGCATCTCGAGCACTTCCATCAGGTTCGCTTCGATCAGTCTCTGCAGAGTCTTCTCATACCGGCAGGGCAGAGGGGGGAGTGTTTCCAGCCTGCCGTTATGGTTGATGAATACCGGCATGATCTCAGGCACCTATCCGATAAGCGTTCCGTGGTTGCATCCGGGGAATAACCGAACCGTTCGGAAAATCCTCACCCCTCAGAGTTCCGCACTCGAGGAGAAGATCAATAAGCGAAACGCCCAGGTAATCGGCAAGTTTCCGTTTCTTGTCCAACCCCAGGGCGCTGAGCGGCCTTGCACCGTTGGTCAATGATGCCATGTAGATATGGCTGATGCCGATATGACCGGCAAGCCGCGCGAGATTCCAGCCGCGTCGCCTGTTCTCGTTGTGGATGGCGTTGACCAACTCGATGCTTTCCATTCCCTTTTTACAACGTTTCATGTAATGTCCTCCATAAAATAAGGTTACCTAGAACTTCAAAAGTCACTCTTGAATAACGTTTTGTCATCCTGAATGACACTTTAAATCAAATATTGACGTTCTGCAAGAGTAATTGCCATTTTGAATGCAATATTTATACGGTGAGTGAAATGATCAGGTGCCATCTGTCCCGGATGATGGGCGAACGCAAAATGAAAATAGCTGATGTGGCCCGAGAAACTGGCTTACACAGGAATACCGTAACCTTGCTTTACAATGAGACTGCAAGCCGGGTAGACATGGAGGCGATAGAGAAGCTCTGTCACCTTTTCAATTGCGGTGTCGGTGATCTCTTTGAATACATTCAGGAGAGAACTACCGATATATAGAGTCTAGGGCTGCGGTACGCCCTTTCCGGTGATTCTTGACTCGACGCTAGAAGCCCGCATTTCGGCCAAAGCCGACGGCCAATCATGTCTTGGAAACTGGCAGGTTAGCTGACCAAAACAGACATCCATCAGTTAGTGTCCATTTGCTAGATTATTCAGAAACGCTGCGACCTCATTGGCTGCCATAGAAGAGCGATGGCGTTTGTTATGGAAGGGTTGCACAATCAACTTTTGTTTCTTAAACTCATCAAAATAGACTCTCTTCTATCCAGTAGTAAACTGATGTGGTTAATATTTGATAGAACATGTTGAAGATTGGAAGAGGATCGTTCACTTTCAAGGGACTGTCGTAAATTTGTTATTGCGCTGTCAATATCTAAATTTATGATATCTGAACTTTTAGGCAAAGCACTTGCTGAAAATTGTATTTTTTCACTCAAGTTGCTTAATGCACTTATTACTACTGCGTCATCAGTGCTACAAAGCAATGCATCAATTTCCGACTTCCACATCGTCCTGCTGCTTGGCCCTGCCGTTTGAGAAGCAGTCTTGTCAATAATGCCGGCGGCAACTCTAAGAACAAGAGTGGATATAATAAATCCGGACACTCCCAAAATAATCATCACCCATGTGATTTTGTCATGTCCAAGGAATGACAAAACAAATGTAAGTCCCGCCCATCCGACCAATGACGTTACTAAAACACTCGTTGGTCCTATAGCGCCAATGATAGGAGCATCCTTACCAATTTTCCCTTTAGGTAAAACTACTGGCGAAAAAAAAATGTAGCCAAAAGCAAAAGAGAAAAAAATAGCTGCACTAATTGATGTGTTTGACCAAAGTCTATCAGGAACAATTACATAAGCTATCCCCCATATAGCACACACACCTATAAGTGCCGAAACTGTCAAAAGTCCTTTTCCACTCATCAGACCTCCCCGGGATATATTGCTATCCTAAAATTTTTCTTTTTTCAGATTGAAATTCGTCTTCAGTCAAAATTCCTGAAGACTTTAGCTCAGCCAACTCCTTCAACATTCTGATACGCTCTTCGTGGGTAGTTTGATTAGCATGAGCAGCATGTGGTGAAGCAGGAGTTGCAGGCACATTGGGTTGCACCAGATTGGCAAGTTGATTAAATCCAGCACCTATAGGTCCTCCCATTGCCACCCCCATCCCCATACCGATTCCTGCACCCATTATGTTCCCGGAATTACCCTCATTCCCCGCCGCTGTCTCTAACACGTCAAAGCTCCGCTCTTGCTGATAATTAAATCCAACGATCCCCATTTCAGCACGTTTTGCTAGCGCCGACTTTAGGATGATTACCGCTGGATCATCTTCCGGAATATTAATCGAGTGAATATTAAATTGTGAAAGCACAACTCCATACTCCTCTATCTCATTGCTTAATGAAGCTTGGAGCGTTCTTGAAAGGAAATCAAGTTGAGTTGAAACTTCAAGAGCTGATAGGCCATTTTTAATAATTGCATTTGAGATTTCAGTCTTGATTCGTGTTATGAATACACCTCGAAAATATTCAGATAATGTTAAGGAATCAAAACTATTTAGTGTTCCAACCAACTTAAGTAAAAATCTTTTTGAGTCTGCTATCCGGATGCCATATTGGCCAAATGCTCTAACAGGAATCATTATTTGGTACTTGGGATCCTGAAGCTGTATTGGATCAGGTGTCCCCCATTTGATGTCAAGGTTGGTTACTCGATTAACAAACCAAGCTTCAGCACTGAAAGGAGTGCTTCCACCAAATGGTAATTTCATTACCTCTCGAAGAAGCGGGATGTTTTCAGTTGATAAGGTATGCCTTCCAGCGCCGAAGGGTCCCTCATAAACACCACCACGAACTAAAAATGCCTCTTGAGACTCATTAACAATTAGTTGAGTCCATGTTGAAAGCTCTTCAGAAGGGAACTTATATGCCAGTATGTCAGGTGTCCCATCCCACTTTACTCTATCGATGACAGCCATATTATTTCACCATGTATAAATGAAATTGAATACCTTTAACGTTATCTGAGATTGTTCCTGTTTAAGAGTGCCAAGAATTTCAAGCTACATTGATCAAGAAAGAAAGTAGCCGTTTGCATTCCTGATAGAAGCGTTGCACTACGATTGGAGGCGGGTCTGGATGCCTAAGAAACCCACGCGGCCCAGAGTCACTCCGGAGTTTACCTTTGTTTTAAGGATAATCGATTTGCTCAGGGGGGCCGCATCGTCGTAACCTATCGATTCCCTTTCCTATCCCGCTAATTAATCCAAATTTATTTATTGCTAGAATCATATAATCAGAACAAGACGGTTTGAGTACACATTTTGCACGAACATCAGCAGGAGCCCTCAATTGGTATAAACGAATTAACCAAATCACTATTTTTTTTCTAACCAGATAAATTATTGCAAGGTAATATAGTTGAACTAAAAATAGCTGGGCTATGTATGTCCCAATATTCTTATTATGTATAAGATAAAACAAAGCGATTCCCCCAAAGAAGTAAACAAGACCTGATATAAATGGCAAAAAAACCCTCACCTTAGGTCTTGTTATTACATTTTCTTCTTCCGCTTTGATTTTACTTTGACGCATAAAAGTATATGCAAGCAAAATTAATATCATGCGATAGGCTGGCATGTCAGCCCCAATTACCATAACGCTTTCAGTTTTAAATTTCACCTGCATGCCTTAACTATAAAGAAGTTTACTGATTCTTCTTGTCACGCAACTTTTGTTTCATAGCTGATATCGCAGTGGTATATTCTTCAGCACTTCTAAGAGCACAAGAAAAAGTATCACCAGGTACCTTTATTTGGAAGAGGTCACTGTTAACGTTTTTTGTTTGTGACTCAGTTTCTGATGAGCAACCCTTTTTTGTAGTAATCCAGACTTTGCGTGGAACAGAATCACTGCTAGTAGCAAATGCTGTAATGTCCTTATAGAAATACTCTAGAGTTTTATCTGACTCAGTTGAGTCAGTTGTGTCGAACGAGTGGTTGTAAACATAAACCTGATCGTTGCCAAAGAAGATCCATGTTATTTCATACATTGATGATACAAACGTGCCATCAATGTATTTTGAAAAAGGCTCTAGTTTCGGATATTCAAAACGATATCCCTCGAAGCAAACTGGATCGACTTCTTTAACCTGGTCCTCATCCAAACCTAATTTTATAAGAGCTTTATCCTTGTAATTCCCTGTTCCACGCTTTGCATGAACAATTTCGTTGTATCCTGCTAGCGTCAAAAATTCCTTCTTGAAACAACCTTCCTTTATGGGTATTCCAAAGAAAAATTTCGTTGCGGCATTTTGCTGAGGATCTTTCCCCTTCATTAGCTCCTTAAGCGACACATTGTTGCCAAATTTATCTCTGTATAATTTTTCATCTGCCATTCCTAACTCCCCCGAAATTTACCAACAAGAATTAACCAAAAACTACCGGTCGCTCAACAGACAACAATTCATGCAATTCTTTAATATCCAAATCAGTTACTCCACCATCCAAAGCAGCTTTATACTCATGTTCGTAATTTGGATTTATTTTGTACCCCTTGCGATGGAAAAAGTCATATTTTATGTAAGCTAATACATAACGAAAAATTGGTTTATCCTCAATAATCGTTGCTGCTACAAGGTACTCGAGCATTTTATCTATATCGGTTCGCTGAGCTAAAAAAGCCTTCTTGCCCTTTAGCAATGAGATCGCCGCATAAAATAACACCTCAGAATTATTCAGATTACTTTCAGCCTCTTTAATAAATACTTCTATTGCTTTATCGTACAGCTTTAGTTGCAAATAACAGAAGGCAATTGCAATCTTGGAGTCACTATTGTTAGGTTGCGCTGAAAGATCTTTTTGATACGACTGAATATATTTATTTAGTAGCTGCGGCGACATTCCTGCCACACTTCTAAACGATCGAATTTGAATAGGATTTCCACAATACTCGCATTGCGAAATATTGCTTGATACTGCTACTCCACACCCATGACAAGTTATCTTTTCGTTTTCCATCGGATTACCTTCCCACGATCATTTTTTCTTTCAACTGGCGGTGGTTATGCTATCAGATATTCCGGCGACTTGTAGCCAAGTGTTGAATGCAGACATTTCCGATTGTAATATACCTTGAATCGCCCCCAAGACACTAGCGACTCTAAAGGGCGGGAGTAACATCAATACAGTCATTCAACATGGTGGCACCAATCGTCCGCAAAGGCCGAAATGCCGGCGTCTAGTTTCACGTTGGGAATTGTTGGAGCGAGCGCAATTGCCGGACGATCTTGTACAA
The DNA here is from genome assembly GCA_021849995.1 of Bacillota bacterium. Taxonomy (GTDB): domain Bacteria; phylum Bacillota; class Desulfitobacteriia; order Desulfitobacteriales; family Desulfitobacteriaceae; genus JAJZSC01. The sequence goes on from JAJZSC010000201.1 coordinate 5,425, forward strand.
TGATATCGAATAATATGGTATGAAATCATGTCATTCGATTGTTGGGAGGCTGGCAGAAACCTCGGCACTCCGAAAGGAGTGCCGAGGGCGAGTCATTTCTCGGCCTTCAGCCAAGTTCCTACCAAGCTTGATAGTGCCCCCGCGATCAGGAAGACCGCCATTCCTGTCATATCGAGTTGTCCCCAGACAAGTCCGGCAAACGCGACGGATGGGAACGCTGCCCCCAATTTTTCTGCGACATTCGCGATGGTAACTTGCAATCCATTTTTCATCATATTCCTTTCTTTTCCGGTTGATCGTGATGGTCTTGATGGCTTTCGCCGGCAATGAACGAACAGTTCAGATTTCCTCATTGCAGGGCGAGATAATTTACAGGCGATTGGTACAAGCCTTCGGAGTTGGTCGGGCGCGAAAGCGCCTGGGTCGCGCGAAGCGCGTCAATGTGCCGCGAAGCGGCTTAGTGTGGCCGGGACGGCCTGAATACCCCCCGAATCCTTGAGCGAAGCGAAAAGGGTGAGGGGGTGGGTCTTTGCTTATAGGGACGATGAGGCCGCGCCGGCGGCCAAAGCCTGTGCTCTTTCTGTGTTATGATTGTTGTGCGATAATCATTGAATCATGTCAGAACTACAAAAACCCAAGCGCGGCGGGTACAGGCCGGGGGCCGGGAGGAAGCCCGGGACCGGGCATTACGCCGAACCCACGAAGCCGATCAGGGTGCCGGAGAGCCAGGTCGGCGTCATTACCGACTATCTCTCCGCCTATCGGAAGAAGGTCGAGGAGCCATTTTCAGCCCTCCCCATTGCAACCGACGCTGCAAAGCGCACGATACCTGTCATGTCTCACAGGGTGCCTGCGGGATTTCCCAGTCCCGCTGACGACTATGTACAGGACCGGGTGGACCTCAACGAACACCTGATCCTGCATCGGGACGCATCCTTCATCCTCAGGGTTTCGGGCTGGTCGATGGTGGGCGCCGGAATCCATG
>JAJZSC010000202.1 GCA_021849995.1 Bacillota bacterium
TATGCCTTCGGTTGTAGTCATCATTGATGAGTTGGCTGATCTCATGATTGTTGCGGCAGATGATGTTGAGGAAGCGATCTGTCGGTTGGCCCAGATGGCTAGAGCGGCAGGAATTCATTTGGTTATTGCAACCCAACGTCCTTCGGTAGATGTAATAACAGGAGTGATTAAAGCTAATATTCCCAGCAGGATTTCCTTCGCGGTTACCTCACAAATTGATTCTAGGACTATTCTTGATAGTACAGGTGCTGAGAAGCTTCTTGGTAAAGGAGATATGCTTTATTCTCCACAAGGACTTAATAAACCGGTCCGGGTTCAGGGGTGTTTAGTGACTGATGAAGAGGTAAACCGTGTCATTTCGCATTGGAAAGCGCAAGGAAGACCGGAATACTTGGATCCGGAAGGATTATTCTCGGAACCAACCTCAAGCAGAACGGATTCCGGTGGATTAGAGGACGAGATGTTTAATTCTGCGGCCGAGCTCGTTATAAGTACAGGCATGGGTTCAGTTTCATTTTTGCAAAGAAAGCTTAAGTTGGGGTATTCCAGAGCTGCCCGTTTAATGGACATGTTGGAGGAGCATGGTATTGTAGGTCCATACGAGGGAAGTAAACCAAGACAAGTATTGATTTCTTTGGAGGAATTTCAAGAACGGTTTAGCTAAAGAGAAAATAATATCTTACTGTGCACTCTCCTGTTTCAGGAGAGTTTTTTGTTGGGATATCAAACCTCTAAGCCGCAGGCGTGCCACTAAAAAGCATAAAAATTAAACGGAGGAGATGACCAATGCTGAGTGAACCGATTTCGCGGAGGCGCGTAAAGCGAGCGAATAAGATTTCTTTATGATGTTCTAATCTTGGCGCATGAAGTAAAGATTTTTGGACATAATTCATAAAGATGTAAAAAAATACCCTTTTTACGGAGTGAACCTATGAAGTCAAAAATTCAAGCAGTTTTAACTAATCCGTTAAGAGATATCCCTCTTAACAGGGATGAACTGATACACCATGCTGTTGAGATAGCCAGGTTTCATGCACATGTGGGTACCTCGAAAAAAAACAGGGGTTTGATGAATCAAGTTCGGACAAATATGAATTACCTCCAAACAGCTCACAGCGAGATTGTCGATTATGTTCAGAGAACAAAGGACATAGTGCCTGCTGCTGAGTGGTTTTTGGATAATTATTATGTCCTGAAAGATTTAAAGCTGGATATTAAGAAAAACCTTCCCAGAAGGTATGAGAGGGAATTGCCCTGTCTGGTCAGTGGAGAATATCAAGGATATCCTCGTGTTTATGCACTCATGGTGGAATTAGTTGAGCATACAGATAGTCATATTAATGGAGAAATACTTAAAGAATTTATCGAAGCTTATCAGTCGGAAGTGCCTCTTTCAAGCGGGGAATTATGGGCTATTCCTTTAATGTTAAGGATTGTTTTGCTTGAAAACATTAAACGCTTGGTTTCCCAGGTTATTTATACCCAAAGGGAGCGAGAGGGTGCGGAAGAATGGCTTACGCCTTTGATCTCCACCGAACGCAGTCCTGAGCAATTTGAGGAGTTGTTAAATTCTCAGGAGAAGCCCGCTGTTTACTCCTCGGCTTATGCTGAGCGTCTTTTGAAGCGTTTGCGGGAACTTGGAGTGGATGCATCTCCAATTCTGCACTGGTTTGATAAGGTTTTAAGCAAGCAAGATGCAACTATCGAAGGATTATCAAAGCTTGAACACCAACGCCAGGCTATGTGTCAGGTATCGATGGGGCATTCTATTGCCAGCATGCGTTTCTTAGCAGCTGAGGACTGGCCTGTTTTTTTTGAAGAAATAAGCTTAGTTCAAAAAATACTGGAAAAAGATCCAAGTGGAATCTATGCTCAGATGGACTTTGACTCAAGGGATAAGTACCGCCACCAAGTTGAGAAGATTGCTCGTAAGTTCAAAGTCTCTGAACTGGTTGTCGCCAGGAAACTTCTGGAAAGAGCCGAAACTGCGGCACAGTCTAAAGGATTGCCCCAATCACATGTAGGATTTGATTTAGTTGGTTCAGGGCGTGAAGATTTTGAAGCAGACTTGGAAAAGGATTGGGGTAGAATCAGGCAGACCTGGTGTCAAGTGCGCAGGTGGTTCCGAAGGCAGCCTAATTCAGTTTATTTTGGCAGTATTACCGTAATCTCTTTCTTTATAATCTACTTGTTTACAGCCTATACAGATAGGTTCTGGGATTTAAATTTGGGACGGACAATTCTTGTGATTTCTATTATGTTAATCCCCTCAACAGCGATAGCGATTCCCTTGGTAAACTGGTTGATTACACGTATCCTTAATCCGACCTTTTTTCCAAAATTGGAACTGCGCTCAGGAATCCCGGATGACCTTAAGACCATAGTTGTAATACCAACTCTGTTATCGAGTGTTTCAAGGGTTCAAGATCTAGTAGACCAGCTGGAAGTTTACTTTCTTGCTAATCAGGATCATAACTTGCACTTTGCTTTATTGGGAGATTTTACAGATTCAAAGGAAGAGTTTGTTCAAGCTGATGAGGAAATAATTGCGGCTGCTCGTCTTGGAATAGAGAGATTAAACCAAAAGTATGGTTCTAGTGCATTCTTCTTGTTTCATAGGAAACGCCTATGGAATCAAGCAGAAGGAGTTTGGATGGGATGGGAGCGTAAAAGGGGCAAGCTGATTGAATTTAATCGTCTCCTGTGTCAGGACGGCGAAACTACCTATACTATTCAAGCCGGAGATCTTTCTGTTATACCGGGCATAAAGTATGTTATTACCCTAGACGCAGATACTCAGTTGCCCAGAGGGGTAGCCAAAAAACTTATTGGTACCCTAGCCCATCCCTTGCATGTGGCTGAATTAAATGAGAGCGGAACTAGGGTTGTCAAAGGATACGGTGTCCTGCAGCCCAGAATTGGGGTATCTGTCCTAAGTGCGGGAGCTTCTTTCTTTTCCAGCATTTTTTCCGGCAAAGCAGGAATTGATCCGTATACGACGGCGGTTTCAGATTTGTACCAGGATTTGTTTGGAGAGGGAATCTTCACTGGTAAGGGTATCTATGATGTAAGGGTATTTCATAAGGTTACTGGAAATGCCTTTCCAGAAAACACTATTTTAAGTCATGACCTTATAGAGGGTCTTTATGCCCGAACAGGATTAGTGACGGATATCGAACTTATTGACGGCTATCCTGCCAAATATCATGCGTACATGAGACGCCTGCATCGATGGACCAGAGGGGATTGGCAGGTTATTCCCTGGTTACTGAAACCTTTGCCTTTCATATCCCGCTGGAAAATTATCGATAATTTACGTCGAAGCCTTGAGGCCTTAAGTCTTGTGCTTTTAATTATCCTTGCCTTCACCGTTCTGCCAGGTGAGCCTTGGGTCTGGGTAAGCATGGTTCTTTTGACGGTGCTGTGGCCATCGATTCTATGTCTTTTTAGCCGGATATTCGATGAAAAAGCAACCGAAACGAGCCTAACTGAAGAACTAAAAAACAGTCTTATCCAAGCTCTTTTTCAGTTCTCGACCCTTGCTTATCAAGCCTACATTCAACTTGATGCAATTGTAAGAAGCCTGGTTAGACAATATTTTTCCCACCGCCGTTTACTCGAATGGGAAACGGCCGAAGATGCTGAACGCCGTTTGGGCTTAAACCTCAATACCTTTATCAGGCTGATGTGGCCCGCTCTTGGGGTCGTTATTTTGGTGACTATGGCAATTTATCTTAGCCCTTTAAAATCTGAAGGGGTAGTTAAATTCCTGCCGATTGCTCTGACCTGGGGAGCCTCCCCCTGGATAGCCTTTAAGTTTTCACAGCCATTATTAACTGAACAAGAAAGGCTCTCCCCGAACGAACAAAAGGAACTCAGGCAGTGGTCACGGAGGATCTGGGCATTTTTTGAAGAGTACGTAAATCAGGAAGAGAACTGGCTCCCGCCGGATAATATTCAGATTGATCCGCCAAATGGTATTGCACATAGAACTTCCCCTACTAATATCGGTTTAGCAATGCTAGCAAACCTGTCGGCCAGGGATTTTGGGTACTTGTCCGTTTCTCAGGTATTTAAGCGGGTAGAGTCTACCTTGAAGACTTTAGAGGGGCTTGAGAGATGGAACGGACATTTGTACAACTGGTATGATAATCTTTCTCTTAAACCTCTGAATCCGCTCTATGTCTCAACAGTAGATAGCGGAAATCTTGTCATATACATGCTTACTTTGGGCACAGGTCTTAAGGAGTTGCCGAAAGAAGCAATTATTGACAGACAACTCCTTTATGGTCTAAAGGATACCTATGATTTAATGCTCGAGCATTTCACTGATCAAGTTCCGGATAATCTGCTTGCATTGGGGGCAGAGCTAGATGAGCTGATCAAGAAAGACTTAGGTATAGTCGAGTGGTACAGCTTTTTGAACAAATGGGCTGATGAAAGGATCAGCTTTGAGCTTCCAAAAGAACCTGCTTATTGGAGTCAGAGTCTGGCCAAAATGCTCACTTCTTTTAAGGCTGAGATAGACACTTTTTACCTCTGGCTGCTTGAACTTAAACAGGAAGCAGGGGATTCTCTTGCACCTGAGCTTAGTGCAATACTTGATCAAAACTATAGTATCACTGAGCTTCATGATAATTACTCCAGTTTCTTACACTTGGTCCCAGCAAGCTTCGGGGAAAAAGCCAAAGCTTCTCTTGAAAAGCTAAACGATCTATTGGTAAGTTCGCAGAAGCTCCAGCAACGTTTGCGTGCTATGGCACTGGCAACCGATTTTCGTCCACTTTATTCCCAGGAGAGGCAGCTTTTCTCAATCGGGTACCGGGTAATTGATCGAACCTTGGATAAGTCTTATTATGATCTGATAGCATCTGAAGCTCGGCAGGCAAGTTTTATTGCTATTGCTAAAGGAGATATTCCGCAAAGTCACTGGTTCCGTTTAGGCAGGTCCCTTACCAAAGTAAAAGGACGGAGAAGTCTTGTCTCCTGGAGCGGGACTATGTTTGAATTCATGATGCCCCTACTTATCATGAAGAATTACAAAGGAACAATTCTAGATGAAACTTATCGTTCTGTTATTGAAATTCAGCGTCTGTACGGAGAAGAAAGGGGTATTCCCTGGGGGATTTCTGAATCAGGCTACTACGCTTTTGACACTCAGCTTAATTATCAATACAAAGCTTTTGGTGTACCAGGCCTTGGTTTAAAACGGGGTTTAATTCAGGACTTAGTTATTGCTCCGTACTCGACTTTTTTAGCTTTAATGATTGCGCCACAGGAATCACTCAAGAATTTGAAGCTTATGCAAACTCAAGGTTTTAGCGATCGTTATGGCTTGTTTGAGGCTATTGACTATACGGAAGAAAGAATCCCTCTTAAGTCTCAGTATAAAATTATCAAGAGTTACATGGCCCACCATCAAGGTATGAGTTTTTTAGCCTTGGCTAATCTTTTATTTGGCAACAGGATACAGGAGTTATTCCATAGTGACGCGCTGGTTCAAGCCACCGAACTTCTCTTGCAGGAGCGAGTTCCAGCTGTTAGAACCATCATTCCACAACCTGAGGAGAAAATCTTAATTCCTGAAAGAAAAGATCTTGAGGTAGTAGAAGAAGATCGCTTCGTATCGATTGGTACAGCAGATAGTTTAATTCCAATTACCCACTTCGTTTCAAATGGTGAATATTCTGTGATGATTACTAATGCTGGGTCCGGATTCAGCCGGTTGGGAAGAATGGCTGTTTCCCGTTGGCGGGAGGACGTCACTAAAGATGATTGGGGGATGTATTTTTATATCCAGAATCTTAACTCCGGGGACTTCTGGTCAGCAACACACCAACCTGTTGGTTATTCTGGAGAGGACTACAAAGCAACCTACGCACCAGATAGAATTGAGTTTTACCGCAAAGATGGAAATATTGCCACTAAGACGGAAATTGTAGTGTCCCCTGAGGATCCAGTCGAGATTAGAAGACTGTCCTTAACTAATCATAGTCAGTATGACCGGACTTTGGAGGTAACTAGTTATTTCGAGGTTGTACTGGCCAGGCCGAATGAGGACTTAGCTCATCCAGCCTTTGGTAATTTGTTTATTCAAACTGAATTTACCCATCAGGCCTTGCTTGCTTCCAGGCGACCACGCAGAGATGACCAGACTCGAACCTGGCTAATGCATACAGTGGCCTTGGAAGGAGAAGGATTGGGCGGAGTACAGTATGAGACAGATCGCGCCAGATTTATCGGGCGTGGACGAAGCTTAAGCCGTCCCCAAGCCTTGGAGTTAAACCAGCCTCTTTCCAATACAGTCGGAGCGGTATTAGACCCGGTTATGAGCTTACGACAGAGAGTAGTTATCAAACCAGGGCAAACTGTAAGATTGTCATTCTCAACCGGTGTAACT
>JAJZSC010000203.1 GCA_021849995.1 Bacillota bacterium
GGCGATTATCAGTAAACTTTGTATGCCAAGCAAAAAACCGGGATTAGTCCCGGTATGCTTAGGTTATTTCTTATCTGTAAATGTACTCTCCTTATCTCTGCCGTAATCTGTCCGACCATCTTGATCAGGTAAATGCTCGTCCCTTAAGAAAGGCAAGTTTTGACTAGTTTCACGTTTGGGGAAATCACGTTTTATTTTCGGCTTTTCCATAAGCTCTCCTCCAGTTCGTAATCATGGCTATATTAGTATAGCCCAAAACTGGATCATTATATTTCAAACTTAATGAAGATTAAGCGCCCTGTTGTAGCAATCAACAGCCAGGTCGTATTCTTCAGTGTTATCATAAACATTACCTAATAAGATCCACCCATCTGAATGATTTGAATCCACAGTGAGAAGACAAGAGAGGGTTTCCTTGGCGGCATTCCAATTCCCCTTCTGAGCATAACAAATACTGAGATTATAGAGAATTAAAGGATGATCATGAGCAATCCGCAATGCTTCTTGATATTGTTCGATTGCTTTACGGGTCCGTCCTAAATGTACTAATGTATAGCCTAAGTTATTCAGCAAAATTGGATCATTCGGATATATCGTCTTAGCCTTTTCCAAAAGGGTTAGGGCATCTACCGAACGTCCAATATTTTGATATGCTGCAGCTAAATTACATAATGCATCATAATGATCCGGTTCATATTTAAGAACCATTTTATAGTAATCGATGCCCTTTTTCACCTTATTGAGTTGAATATAACAATAGGCTAGTCTCGCTGCAACATCCGGGTTCATTCCAAATCTTAAAGATCTCTCGAAGCTGCGGGCAGCCTGCGGGAGTTGGCGCAGCTGCAAGTGTGTTTCAGCTTTCATTTCCCAATAAACCGGACGATTGGGCTGTAGTTCACAACAACCCTGAAAACATCTTAAGGCCTCTAAATGTTCTCCATGATAGGAATATATAGTGCCTAAACGAAAGATTGTCTCAGACTGTTTGGGGTCTGCCCTTAACGATTTGTTTAAAGCTTCAACAGCCCCTTGCCAGTCTCCAATTTCCAACAGGCAATCAGCTAGGAAGTCCAAATATTGAGCTTTTTCTGGCTCTACATCAAGGGCTAGTTCTATCTCCTCTATTGCATTCGACAATTGACCTTGTCCTAAATAACAACGGGCCAACAAATATCTTATTTCACCAATATTTTCAGTATCTATATGGATTAATCTTTCAAGATATTCTCTCGCCTCTGAAAATGCTTGAGCCTTGATCATAAATTTGACTGCAGAAATCTGAGGCTTGGACATATCTTGTTTTAAAACTGTAGTCCAATAATCAATCACTTTATCATTTTGCCCTGACCACATCCACCAATAGGTTTGTACTTGGCTCAGCCAAGACGGATAGGCAGTCAGTAACTTCTTACGTGAAGATTCTGTTGCTATAGGCTGATACATAAGGCTACGCCCCTTCTTACCAATTTTTACAAGAAGATTTTCGCCTTTCCATTGCCATATTCCTTCCATAATCAGGCAGAATCATACGTCAAATCCCTGACTATACCGGGAGAATTCTATATTTAACATAATTTTGCGCACTTACTCGTCAAATATTCCCTTCCATTTACGAGCTTCCGACTCAAGATATAATTTTTTCATAAAATTGTACAAAAGTTGAAGGCACGTTGACTTTTTAAGACAACGTGCCTTGACATTTTTGACAATATCCAAAAAATTTCAGATCATGATCCATTACCTTGAACTGGCTTCTTTTGAATATGACAGCTTCTAATGACTCAAGCAGATCATCATCAAATTCAGCGACCTCTCCGCATCTTAGGCAGATTAAGTGGTGATGATGATGTTCATTCCTGCTGCTAAACTCGTAACGGCTCCGTCCATCTCCAAAGTCATTCTTCTGTAAAATTCCTAGCTCAGCTAAGATATCTAAAGTACGATACACCGTAGCTATCCCAATATCCGGATACTGGTTTTTTACAAGCTGGTAAACATCTTCGGCACTTAAGTGCTGATCGATATTTTCCAGGAAAGTCTTTAGAATGGTTTGCCTTTGAGGAGTTAGTTTGTAGGAATGATTGCGCAACCGCTCACAAATCTGTTCATAGACATTATTCCACTCCTCCACATTGTCGCCTCCTCATGCATTTACTCTTATTATAAGTTAATTACAAATAGTTGCAAGAACTGTTCAACCTTAAGTGTTTATCCTTAAGCCCTATCAAACACTTCAAAGATTGCAAATTTTAGATAGTCAGTCTCTGAACTCCCTAGTAGGACAGGATGATCTACTCCAGCTCTCCTAAATTCAATAAGCCGCAGAATTTTCCTAGCATCCACCGCTGCGCTCTGGATAGTATCTAAAAACTTCTCTGCACTTAAATGATATGAACATGAAGCTGTGACCAAAATACCACCTGTTCTTACAAGTTTCATTCCTTGAAGATTAATTTCCTTATACCCTCTCAGAGCTCCCTCAATTGCCTGGCGATTTTTAGCAAATGCTGGAGGATCAAGAATAACTACATCCCAAGATTTTTGACCTTTAACCTGTTCTCTAAGATAGTCGAAAGCATTGGCTTGGACAAACTCTGTCCTGTGAAGAAAGCCGTTTCTTAAAGCATTATTTCTAGCCATTTCAATTGCTGACTCTGATATATCTAGGCTTGTAACTTTCTTTGCTCCATACAAACAGGCATGTAGCATAAATGATCCTGTATGCGAAAAACAATCTAATACCTCTGCCCCGTCCCAAAAAGGATTTTTTATGACCTGGCCCCTTTTATCAGTAGGAATTCCATCCTTAACTATTATTCCCCTTCTTTTTCCCCAGCCAGTCATAAACGGTTTTAAGGCTGCTCTATTTTCTCGTTGGTCAAAGAAATACCCCGTTTTTTGACCCGCAGCTACATCCACCATTATTTCCAGATGGTTTTCCTTTACTATTACCACAGTATCAAAGTTATTGGCCGTGAATCCTTCTCTCTCCTCCAAACCTTCCAACTGCCTAACAGGAACATCACTACGTTCATAAATACCGCGAGGCTTGAAAATTTGGTTTATCGAGTTGATAATCCAATCCCGGCGCTCTTCCATCCCTTTGGAAAGTATTTGAATGACTAGCACATCCTCATACTTGTCTATTATAAGGCCTGGCAAGAAATCAGCTTCACCATGCACAACTCTGCAGGAAGTAACTTGCGGCCTAAGCCATTTTCGACGTTCCCAGGCCTGGTCGATTTTCTCGAGAAACATTTTTTCATCAACCGGATCTTGAGAATATGTAATAATCCTAACAGCAATTTGGGATTTGGCATTATAGAATCCTTGGGCTAAGAAATGACCCGCATGGTTTACTACATTTACCAGATCCTTACCGGGTTCAAGCTCTCCTTCCATCCGGTCGATTTCGCTGCGAAATACCCAAGGATGCCCTTGTTCCAACCTTTTTCTGCGATTTTGCTTCAAAATTACCTTGACTGTTTCCAATTCGGTTGTACCCCTTTCTTAAACTCCTCTAGTGAACCTCTCCCACCTACCCTTCGCAGTACTATGATAAACCATGTTGCCTAAAATATACAAACCTAAGCAATATTTACTTAGGATCCTTTGGATTGACCTTAATAGCATTTCTGTTTCTCATTGACCATCTATTTTTAATGCATAATTGCCTTTGCGTATACATTGACTTACAAATGATTTTTCCAACATGATTCGGGCACATGGCAGGCAGTTTCTGATAAGCAGGTGTTGGCAAGATCATGCGTGTATTTACTAATGGAAGGTATATAGATGTGGTTGATATACCCATAGCATTCAATTCAGGTGCTACTGACCGAAACCAAGTGTCAAAAGCTGATTTAGATGCTTGATAAGCAGCCCAATAGGGGAATTGTTATCCAATGCACGGGGCCCATATCATCACGTTCTGCGCATTCCCGATGTTGCTGGCCCGTAGGGATTGGCGCGGCATTTGCTCTTAACATCCGACCCCAAATTGCAAATGCTGTGGCAAAGGCAATGTTCGGTAATACGCTGTTATCAGCCATCCGGTTAATTCTACCCAGATTATCCGTTTCAGCTTTAGTCAGTAAGCTGTATTAAGATATCTATAAGAAAAGTTGTTTTAAAATGGTATCTCATCTTCCTCTTCCTTATTGTTGTTACTTTTAATATCAATTGGTCGACCATATGAATTGGAATGGTTAAAATCTATATTATAGTCACTTGCCATTTCTTCCCAGGTTACTCCATAGGGTACACCGCCTGATGTGTAACCGGCTATGAAATAAAATGTAGCATCTGACCAAGGAGGCATTTCCATCTCATTTTCGAGTTTTTTACTTTTACGAACCTGCATTTGCTTTATTCTATTTTCTTCGGATTTCTCCAATTGCTCTTTATACTCAGGCGTAAATCTATATGCTAACATTTCTAGTTCTTTGACAGCACAGAGTAAATCCACTCCGAAATGTTTTGAGTATCCCTTAACTATATTTTCCCCTAGGTACGTTGGTATCCAATGCTTCGCCGCTTGAAGCCTTGCCTGTCTAGTCATGCGTTTATGTCGCGGGACAGATGAACTTTTCCCTCTTTTCCCCATCGATATCCCATCTTTCTTCAATATAACTGTCATCCAATAAATAACTATAAGATTCCACTTGCCTAACGTAACTCTAAAGATCTTCCCAAATATCAATTAATACTTAGATGTCCGATAACGTTTAAGCATTCCCGACGCGTCCCAACCACTTGCATCATCCTCTAAGTGTCGGGAATTCGCTTTTTAAAGCCACTGATTTTGATCAATGGCTTTTTCTGTGTTTAGGAACATCATAAATCTCTAAGAAGTTAGGCGAAGGCTTTGGCCTAAAAGAAAACCTCAGGAAATTATGTTGTATTCTCCCAAGGTTGAGGTTTCATGTTATTCAAATCTCGTGCTGCATGAATTATTGCAAGTACTAAAATCAATTCATCACATAGCTTATATATTATTCGATAGTTACAAAAAACAACCTCGCGAATACTCTCATCATCGACTTCAGGAACCTTTTTTCCCAAGTTTGAAAACGAAGAAAGCTTCTCAATCATCTCAATAATTCTACCGGTAAATTCTAAGGCATAGTATTCTGAGTCACGTTGAATGAATTCTTTTATACCTTCTAAGTCAAGAATGGCCAGCTCAGACCAATCGATTTTCATTTATTTAATATCCTTTTCTTAACTTCTTCATGTGAATACACTTTACCTTTTTCGGCCGCTTTTAGAGATAGCTCTATTTTCTTCTTGACATAAAGCTGATACATTATATCATCCCAGGTAGCTTGATCAGGTAAGTTCGTGATTATTTTGATTGCAGCTTCTTTTGCTTGACCCATATATTTTCACCTCTCTCAAAGCATTTCTAATATTAGTATATCACCAAAAGCCGACTTTCTACATATTATCTCCAAAAAATGTCATAAACAAAGCTTTCGCCTAACGTTTTGAGTGTTCCAGACGCGTCATAACGCTTTCATCCTGGCGAAGTGTTGGGAATTCTCTGTTCTAGTTATATCATGTCCGGCTCCCCAAATGATTTCCCTATACATTGCTTCGTTGTCTTTTCACAAGCCAGATTAGAACAATAATCAGTGCATTTTTTTAAATTGCCCAGTGCGTTGGACGAGTGAGTGAGAAGGGTAGCTTTAAAGCGAATTTGTAAATCAACTGAGCATTATAATCATCTTTTTATTTGCTGTTGAGCAACATTTCTTTTCTTTCCAGTCAAATTGTGGACTTTTAATCTGAGCACGGACGTTTTTGGTACAACTTCATCATGAAAATGATATTCCGGGCCTTCGCACACATTATAGTGTTCAAGCAATGTCATTTGTCTCTTCAGAAACAATGCGATCAAATAGTGTATAATTTCTCATACTACTAACTCTTCTCGGTAATAGTTAACTATATCTAATCTTGCTAAATTTGGAGGTTCTTAGCCTTGGTCTAAAATTATCATTAATCAAGCCGACACTCCCCTATTCAAAATATCTGTTTTCTTTTGCGAGAATACAAGTGATGGGAACCACTAAAATTATGTATTCTGATAGTGGACAAAACTCTAACAAAAAGGAAGCCGAAGGCTTCCTTTTATACAGGCAAGTAAAGACAGAGTTCTTGCCAAAGCAGACCACCTTATTTAGATTAGATTAATTAGATTAACCAGCCTAGAATTTAGTTAGAATAGCTTTTAAAAGAAAAAATGGTTTCATAATTCTTAGCTGGAAATAAACCTAAAGGTTCATTTAATAGAATCCCGGATAAGGATAAGGGTAGGGTCCAGGGGGGTAAGGCCCCGGAGGATAAGGTCCATA
>JAJZSC010000204.1 GCA_021849995.1 Bacillota bacterium
TTTCCGTTCGATGGCTTCCCATAAGCGGATTTCGGCAGCAACTCTGCCCTGGAAATAGGTATAGATGCTTCGCCCGTCCGCTCTTTCTGGAGTTGCGGTCAGTCCGAGTAACACCTTCTGTATATAATACTCTAAAAGTTCTTGGTAGGATGGGGCTGCGGCGTGATGGAATTCGTCAATCACAATATAATCATAGAAATCAGGCGAAGTGACCTCAGTCAAATCCTTAGAGTTGAAGGATTGGATAGAGACAAATAAATGGTCAAAGCTCTCTGGCTTTAGGCCACTAACCATCATCGAGCCAAAGTTGAGATCCTTGAGTATCCCTCGAAAACAAGCCAAACTCTGACTTAATATTTCCTTTCGGTGGGCGACAAAGAGCAGTTTGTTGGGTCTATTGGGGTTTGCCCTGCAAAAGTCCCGGTAATCAAAGGCAGCGATGACTGTCTTACCAGTACCAGTACCCGTGGCCGCAACGACCAGGTTTTTAAACGAGTGATGCACTTCCCGCTCAGCCTTCAATTTGTACTGAATTTCTTGCTGATAATAGTAAGGTTTAAGATCAAAGTGGAACGCTAAGTCATCGGCTTCATCCTGACTGCTTCTTCTACCTCAAAAATTCAATAGAAACCATGACTTCACCAAAATCAAATTTTTACATTTTGCACACCATGAGATAATAATTTGGTTTTCATTTCTTTTGCCTATTCTTTAGCTACTTTCTTTGTTGAATAATTTAGTAAGCGGATATATTTCACCTTCTCTATATAATTAATTTTTCATTCTAGTGAGTTCTACAACAATTATGCAATCCCTTTATTCTTTCATTTGATATTTCTGACTTTAAAGTTCATCGAACGATAGGAATGGAAGCTGATGATTAGGTCTGTATTTCATTCTCCGGAATTTTTGCTAAACCGTTCCCCAATATTCTTTAATAAAGTGCCTCTTCTAAAGACAAACCTTTTCTCGGACGCATCCCCTCCCCCAACGGTGCCGTAGCGCTACATGGGCATTGTCCTTTCCGAACTAGGTTAAGGAATGTAATAATTACCCATTTTCTTAACCTAGTTAGTATTGTTTAGAGTAATTCAAACTGTATTCAACATGTTCAGCAGAATTAGTTGAATTAATATGGAAGTTAATTTATAATACTTCCATACATACTTTCATTTAGTTCCAATACTATTTATTATACTTCCAGATTGGAGGTCATTATGAGAAAACAGGAAAAATTCTTTGAACTTCCAGCCGTAAAAGGTATTCAAGCTGGAAAGCCATATTACTCTGTCATGTGCCCCTTAGACATAGTGACAAAACTATTTAGCTATAACGACAGCTCTTTACCTCCAAACATGAGAGCACAAAGGGTTTTGAACAAACAACGCATTCCCGAAATGAAAGAGTACATATTAAAAAATCAAGATTGTTATGTTTTCTCTGCGCTGACCGCTTCAGTTGACGGAGATCTAGAATTTATTGCACATAAAAATAGCTCTGCTGGATATTTGAAAATCGCCATGGATTCCCGTATCATTATCAACGATGGACAACATCGCAGAGCCGCTATTGAGTCCGCTTTACAAGAGTGCCCTGAACTGAGGCATGAGGATATTTCCATAGTAATTTATTATGATTTGGGACTAAAACGCTCTCAGCAGATGTTTTCAGACCTTAACCGATATGCTTTACGTCCCACAATGTCCTTAAACATTTTATACGACAACAGAGATGCATTTTCCGTCTTAGTCAAGGAATGTATTTCTGAAATACCTATTTTTTGTGGTAGTGTCGAGAATGAAAAATCAACCATATCCAATCGTTCAAAAGCCCTCTTCACATTAAGTGGGATTTTTCACGCCTCGAGAGACCTTATCCGAGGGGCTTCTTTTAGTGATGAAGAAACCCGAAAAACCATTATTTCTTTCTGGGATGCAGTTTCGCATAATATGCCACCATGGAAGAACGTAAAAACCAAAGCCATCTCTCCTGATCAATTTCGAAGAGATTATATATGCGCACATGCTATTACTCTCAAAGCACTTGGTGGTTTGGGGAATGCTCTGATTAATGAAATAACTACACAGGACGAATGGAAAGATAAATTGAGTTTTCTACAGGAAATAAACTGGAACAAAGATAGCAAGGAACTACAAGGACTTGTTATATTGAATGGGCGTATATCATGTTCTCGCAACAACCAAAAGGCTTTTACAGAATACTTGATTGAAAAGTCAAGTCTAGCAAAAATAGCAGAAAAGGTAAATATATGAGTATAACAAAGCAAGATGTAACTAATTTATGTGAAATTATTAAAAAACTGTATCTAGAAGATGATATTCCATGGGTAGTCGGTTATTCTGGAGGAAAAGACAGCACCGCTACCTTACAGTTGGTATGGTTAGCTTTATCGGAACTTCCGCCAGATGTTCGTAAGAGAAAAACTGTACATGTGATCTGTACTGACACTTTAGTAGAATCACCCGTTGTTGCTAAGTGGGTAGAGATTTCATTGGAGCGAATGAAAAATAGGGCTAAAGACACCGATATGCCAATTGTTCCTCATAGATTGATTCCAGACTATAACGACACATTTTGGGTAAATCTTTTAGGAAGAGGATACCCCTACCCCCACACCAACTTCAGGTGGTGTACTGATCGTCTAAAAATTAAGCCGGCAAACACTTTTGTCCAAAACATAGTCTCTTCATATGGAGAAGTCATTCTTCTTTTAGGCACGAGAAAGGCCGAAAGCGCCAATCGTGCCCGTACCATGCAACATTATGAAAATCTTCGAGTGCGTAATCACCTTAGCCCTAATGAATCGATGCAAAATGAGCTAGTTTTTTCTCCTATCGAAAACTGGACAGATGATGACGTCTGGCTGTTCTTAATGCAATATAAAAATCCATGGGGTCATTCTAATAAAGACTTGCTAACCATGTATCGAGGGGCCACCGAAGACGGTGAGTGCCCCCTCGTTATAAATTCAGATACCCCAAGTTGCGGTAAAAGTCGTTTTGGTTGCTGGGTCTGTACTATGGTAGAACAGGACAAATCTATGGCTGCTATGATTATGAATGACAGCGAAAAAGAATGGATGACTCCATTACTTGAATTCAGAAATGAAATCGGCGATGCCGAAGCTGATAGATCAAGGCGAGACTTTAGAAGAATGACCGGTAATGCCCAAGTGTTCAAAGGACGTCTTGTACACGGTCCATATATAAAATCAGTACGTGAAACCTGGCTCAAAAAGTTACTCATGATCCAAACCGAAATCAACCAGAACGGACCAGAGGAATTTAGAAATCTTGAGCTGATAACAATAGAAGAACTGAATAAAATAAGGCAGATTTGGCTTGATGAAAAGCATGAATTTGACGACTCACTCCCTAGTATCTATGAGGAGGTTACCGGAAGGGATTTTCCAGCTTCCCGTGCGCATATAGAAACTTCTTTTGGAAAAGCAGAATGGCAGATTCTTTCTGATGTTTGTCATGCTCTATATCCTGATGAAAAACTTCTATTCGAAATGACAGCTCGCATTATTGATATTGAAAGAAAATCTTCCGACTTAAAGTTGAGAAGAGGTGTCTTAGGGGATATCGAAGCCCAAATAAAGCGTGGATTTTTCCGGGATGAAGAAGACGCTAAAATCTTTACACTTGATAAAATTCAACGCAAAAAAAATATGGGAGCTTCCTACGACAAAAAAGCAGAATCAGAGGAAGAACAATTATCTCTCTACGAAGTGGAGGACAATTTATAATGAAAATATCACGCCTAACCCTCCACAATTTTGGAATTTACGGAAATACAAATCAATTTGATTTTGCTAGTGATAAGCGGGTCACTTTAATTGGTGGTATGAACGGTCGCGGAAAAACCACAATTTTAGAAGCAATCCTTCTGGTTCTTTATGGAAGACGCTCCTTTGCTTTTGCAGAAAGCAAGTTATCCTTTCCAAACTACTTAAAAAGTCTTATAAATAGAGCTGACGGTACAAATATGGCATCTATTGAGCTGCTCTTTGAACTTTCTTCAGACGAAGAAAAGAACTACTATAAAGTTAAAAGAGAATGGTCCTTGCACTTATCAAGTACCACTCTCAAAACAAGTGTCTACAAAAATAATACCTACGATCAAGTCCTTTCAGAAAATTGGAATATGTTTGTAGAAGAAATGCTTCCGAGTGCAATTGCACCGTTTTTTTTCTTCGATGGTGAAAAAATATCAGAATTGGCTGTTTCAGATGACGACAACTATATGTTGAAATCAGTTAAAACCTTACTTGGAATCGATGTGCTTGATCAAGCAATGTCAGACATCCAGCGGATCATTTCCAGTAAAAGGAAGATGATCAAATCGGATATTCACGCAAAAGAAATTGCTCTTTACGACGAAAAAATAAAGAATGCAAATTTACTTGCCAAAGCAGCTAACGAGACTTTAGGACACTTAAAAATAGAAAATATTAATCTTACAGAAAAACTGGAGAATGCAGAAAATAACTTTATATCTATGGGGGGTAATTTAGCTTCATACCGAAAAGAGCTAATAAATAAGAAAAGCGCCATCGAAGACACTCTTGAAAAGTTAAATGATCAGCTTATGGACATAGTTTCTGAGGATCTTCCTCTTTTATTGGTGCTACCACTTCTCAAAGAGATTCTTCACGCTTCTAATCAGGAGCGTGAACAAAAAGGAATTAAAGCTGCCCTTGCACAGTTGCCGAGTCTATATAGGGAATTTGATGAAACAAAAGATAAGGCAATTAACTTTGAAGAATTCATACAGTTTGTAACTAGTAGATCAATGGATGTACCAATGGTTTACAATCTATCAGAAGCCAGCTATTTACAATTAAAGATGCTTTGCGATTCTTTGCCAAGACGTCAGAAGAATGAGGCATTGCGTATTTTGGAGCAAAGAATGGATTTACTTAACCAATTAGCAGTCGCTGAAAATTATCTATCTATCAACATCGATGAAACCTCTACCAGTATTCAATACAAAAATATATTAGAGTTGACAGCAGAATTAGCAACTGTAAGGGAAAAACTACGCATTGCACAAGAGGAATACCATACGCAAAATGCACGAATTGATAACCTCAAAAGTGAACAGCTTAAGGTAATTGAGAAGGCTGTAGCCAGTCTAGAAAACGTCGATGAAACCAAGCGAATCATAGCCTATGCTAAACGAACCTTACATGTGCTTCAGGAGTATAAAATCCATTTGCAGTTAACTAAGACAAGATATTTAGCGGAAACTATGACCAAATGCTTTAAACAAATTGTCACTAAGAAAAATCTAATTGGGAACATTGAAATCGAACCAGAAACACTTAAATTCATTTACTTGAATCCAAATGGAGAACAGATTAATAGATCTTCTTTTTCTGCTGGTGAAAAGCAACTATTGATGATTGCAATGCTTTGGGCACTAGGCATTTGTTCTAAAAAGCAACTTCCTGTTATTATTGATACCCCTCTCGCTCGATTGGATAGTGCTCATCGCGAGTCGTTGATTACAAACTATATCCCCGAAGCCAGTGAGCAAACAATTCTTCTTTCTACCGATTCGGAAATCCATGGCAGATATTATGACTTGTTGCGTCCATATGTCGGGCAAGAATTCACTCTAAAATACAATGATTTAACTCAGCAGACCATTGTAGAAAAGGGTTATTTTGGAGGTGTGGAAAATGATTGTCAAACAGATTAAGTTACCAACTCAATCCAAGGACAAGCTTTCACGCCTCAAGGGAAAAACCGGCATACAGCACTGGAATATACTTTGTCGCTGGGCATTATGCTTTTCCTTAAGCGAGAAAACTGTACCCACGGATTTTGATCTTCCAGCCGATAGTAACGTAGAAATGTCCTGGCATACATTTGCCGGCGAGAACCATGAGATATATGATGCACTGATCCGAGCACGTTGTATCAAAGATGATCTTCCTACTGACGAAGAAACATTAGCAAAATACTTCAAGTTACATTTAAATCGTGGTATTGCATATTTGTCGGGCACTAATGTGATAAAGACTATTGATGACTTAGTAAACCTTGCATTGAAGAAGAGTCTGGAGGTATGAAATGAGCCTTTATCTTGACTATAATGCTTCAACTCCAGTAGATGATCGCGTGTTGGATACTATGTTCAATGCTTACAAATGCTTCTATGGTAACCCAGATAGCCGTACTCATGACCACGGCACTAATGCTCGCAAGGAAGTAGAAAAAGCCCGTGAACAAGTTGCTTCACTTCTAGGAATTGCCAAAAATAAAGTAGTATTCACTAGTG
>JAJZSC010000205.1 GCA_021849995.1 Bacillota bacterium
GCAAGTAGGCAGCTAGGCAGCCTCGTGCGCCTTATCCTTGGCGCAGTTGAGGTTTATAAACTTGTGTAACCACAAGCTTCCTAAAGTGCTTCAAGCTTTAAAATAATTGCCCCAAACAATTAAGAGGGCACTGACAAAAGGAAGAAATGGCGTCCCTGTGACGCCTCCATTCCAACGCTAGGAGGTGAATATGGCTTTTTTTCAGAGGAATTTTCGGACTAATCCAAAATTTTTACAAATTAAAGGAGGGTAAAACAAGCATGGCGAGTTTAATGGCGAGTATGTCAAAAACAGGGTTTGCAATTTTTCTATCTGATCATCTAGCCCTAATTTCTCTTATAGCTCTTGCGGTTGCTGTCATTCTGACAATTTGGAAAGATACTAATGTTGGAACGATGGCCTTAGGTTTTGCCTTGGTTGTTGGGTATTACTTTGGTGGATATCAAGTTAAGGAAATGATATCTAAAGGTTTTCCGGCAGATCTGTTTCTTACCTTAGCCGGTGCAGGATATTTATTCGGAGTCGCCCAAGTAAACGGTACATTGGATAAAATAACAAAATATGCTGTAAAATCAGTACGCGGAAACGCAGCAATTCTTCCAATAGTACTATTCTTTCTGGCTTTCGCCCTAGCATCTATTGGCCCAGGTCATATTGCAGTTGCAGCCCTTTTAGCGGTTCCTGTAATGGCTTTAGCTGAAGAGGTTGGAATTCCTCCAATTCTCATGGCTCTTTTAGTCGGTAATGGTGCCCAAGCAGGTGCTATGTCCCCAATCGCTCCTACAGGACTCATTGCGAACAAGATCTTAGCGGGTATGGGTGTTAAAGGTTGGGACTTCACCCTTTGGATGAACATGCTGGTTACCCACATTTTTGTAGCAATTATTGCGTACGTGTTATATGGTGGCTTGAAACTATTAAAACAAAAAGATGCTGGTCAGCGTGCATCCTTGTCAAATATTATTGTTGAGCCTTTCAATAAAGCCCAAATTCAAACTATGATCGGTGTAGTCGCATTGATTATCGGAGTATTAGGTTTTAAGATGGATGTTGGACTAGGTGGTTTCTTAATTGGATCAATTCTTGTGCTGCTTAAAGCAGGAGATGAGAAAGCAGCTCTGAAAGTGGTTCCATGGGGCACTATTGTAATGGTCTGCGGTGTCTCTGTTCTAGTCAGCCTTCTTAACAAATACGGCGGAACAAAAATGTTTGCTGATTTAATGGGTCAGTTCTCTACTCCATTTACAGCAACCTTGGTAGTAGGTTTCTTTGCAGCATTGCTTTCAGCCTATGCTAGTACTTCCGGAGTAATCTTACCGTTTTTCCTTCCTGCGGCACCAGCGCTTCTTGCTGCTGTAGGAGCTCCTCCAACAGATCTTCTACCCTTAGTATCTACCCTCATTGTTGCAGGTCACTTAACTGACTTAAGCCCACTCTCAACAACTGGTGCTGTATTCATCGCACAAGCAGGTCCTAAGACTGATAAGAAAAAGCTCTTTACCCAGATGATGGTATGGGGACTTTCAATGTCGGTCGTAGGTGCTGTAATTAGCTGGTTCTTCTTCACAGTCTTGAGACTTCCCTAATGTACAAGGCCTAACTTAAAACTTCGGACTCCTCTAAAACTCTTGACAGGAAATTTAAGCAGTTATAATGTAGGGTTTGGGGAGTCCTTATTTCTCAGAAGCAGTAATCGGAGACTCCCAAGGTAATATAAAGGAGTTGTATTTAAATAATGGAATTAGATGTTACTTTTTGGAGTTCTCTAGCAAGCATCATGTTGATTAACCTAGTTCTAAGTGGTGACAACGCTGTAGTAATTGCTTTAGCTACACTACGCCTTGGAGAAAAGGAACGGAAGCTTGGAATTTTTTGGGGCACTTTCGGGGCGGTGGCACTGAGAGTAGTTCTTACAGCAATTGCAGCTTTCCTGCTGAAAATTCCATTTGTTCAAGCTATCGGTGGAGTACTCCTTTTATGGATTGCTGTCAAGCTTTTGAAGGGTGAAGATGAGGGAGACCATGTTGAGGCTGCGGGTAACTTAAAAGAGGCTATTAAAATTATCATTTTTGCTGATCTTTTAATGAGTTTAGACAATGTTCTTGCAGTAGCAGGTGCGGCCAAGGGAAATATGGTCCTGCTGATTTTAGGACTTGTAATCAGCATTCCAATCGTAATATTTGGTAGTTCTATTCTCTCAGTGTTAATGAAAAAATTCTCATGGATAATTTCCCTAGGGGCAGGGTTACTTGGTTATACCGCAGGGGAAATGATTTTAAATGATGCCTATTTCCATTTCCTTACGAAAATTCACATTTTAGAATATGTTATTCCGTTTGGTCTGGCTGCTCTAGTTGTCTTTATTGGTAATTACCTTAAGAAAAGTAGTGCTCACTCAGCAGTCAAAGATAATAAATCCGAAAAATCTACTTAATTTTTTATTATGCCCTTTAAAGGTCTGTTAAGTATCTGCAGTTAAACCAGAATTTATTATTTTTAAAACTGAGAGTTGCTTTTCATCTAAAAAGCAACTCTGGCTTCTTTGAATACCGCATAAGGTGGTGTGAACAAATAATGACTTATTTGCATAAACAACTTGTAAAGGCAGCTCGAGCTTCGGAAGTAAGGGTAGGGGAAAGTATTGAAGTTGAAGTGGACTTAGCTCTGGCCCATGATGGAACATGTCCAAAGCTCTTGAAGACCTGGAATCCAGAAGAACGTTTTTTTGATGGACGGAAGGTAGTTATAACTGTAGATCATGCTTTTCCGGCTCCTACGCCTGAGGACCGTGCTTTTCAAAAAGAGCTAAAAAGCTTCTGCCAAGATCAAGGCTGTGTTCTTTACAGCCAAGGAGAGGGAGTATTACACCAGGTGGTGGCAGAAAGAGTATCTCTCTGGCCCGGAATGATCATCGCAGGTGCAGACGGCCATGTAGCCACCTCAGGAGCCTTTGGGGCGATCGCCTTTTCGTTAAGTCCGGAAGGATTGGCACCAGTCTTAAAGACTGGAAAACTAACAATAAAAGTCCCCGAACAAGTAACAGTGGAAGTTAAGGGAGAGCTTAAAGAAGGAGTTCTAGCCAGGGATGCAGCCTTTTATTTATTTGAGAAGATAGGTTACGGGCTAAAAGGAAAGGCGATTGGTTTTGCCGGTAGCTTTTTCGAGGGATTGTCTGATGCAGGACGTATGACTATATGTAACTTGATGCCTGAGGGAGGAGCAGTTACAGCATTTGTAATTCCTATAGGAGAAGGAATAGGGGAGATTAATGTTAGCTTAGATGCAGGTGAAGTTGAACCTATGGTAGCTGTGCCGCCGGAGCCAACTGCCGTAAAGAAAGTACAGGAAGTTGCCGGGACCAAGATCAATGTGGCGATAGCCGGTGGGTGTTCAGCTGGAAGACTTGAAGATATGGAAGTTATAGCAGAAGTGTTAGCAAATGAAACTATTCATCCAGACGTAACCTTTATCATAACTCCTGCATCCCAAAAAGTGGCTAGGGAGATGGAAGAGAAGGGAATAAGCCTATTGCTTCGGGATAAAGGTGCAATAATAATGCCTCCGGGATGTGGGCCTTGTCCTGGTAAACATTTCGGAGTGCTCGCTCCTGGTGATGTTGCAATAACTACCACGATCAGAAATAATCCGGGCCGTATAGGCTCTAACGATGCAAGTATCTATCTGGCTTCTCCACTTACAGTTGCGAAGGCTGCGGTAAAAGGATATATATAAGTACTTGACATCAAACGTTTCGTTTAACCCTGTGCGTTACGTAAATGAAACAGATGGTTTTTGCTCTAAGAGGTAGTAAGAAATTACTATCTCTTTTTCATGTCTTTTACCTAGATTTTGATGTTATGTCTTAATAAGACAGTTTGGTAAAATATACCGAAAATCATAGTCTATCTTACAAGTCGGCACTTGAATTGAAATATAAAAGTAATTGACAAGCACTGCCAACTCAAGTTATAATTTTATCGAACAAATGTTTGTGTTTTTGTGAATTTAATCGTTTAGGTGTAAATTTGTGGAGGGGGATTTTTGATGGCCGGGACGGATAAACTGAAAGCGCTAGACATGGCATTAAGTCAGATAGAAAAGCAATTTGGAAAAGGGTCTATAATGAAGCTGGGAGAGGCCTCAGCTAAGATGTCGGTGGAGGTTATTCCAACTGGATCATTGGCTTTGGATATTGCTTTGGGAGTCGGAGGTGTGCCGCGTGGAAGGATCATTGAAATTTTCGGCCCTGAATCCTCTGGTAAAACAACTGTCGCATTACATATCGTAGCTGAGGCTCAAAAGACGGGCGGGGTTGCAGCTTTTATTGACGCTGAGCATGCCTTGGATCCAGTTTATGCACGCGCTTTGGGTGTTAACATAGATAATTTACTTGTATCCCAACCAGATACTGGAGAGCAGGCGTTGGAGATTTGCGAAGCTTTGGTGCGCAGCGGTGCTGTTGATGTAGTTGTTGTAGACTCGGTAGCCGCACTGGTGCCAAGAGCAGAAATTGAGGGTGAAATGGGTGATTCTCATGTTGGCCTTCATGCAAGGTTGATGTCTCAGGCTTTGAGGAAACTTACAGGTGCTATTAGCAAAAGCCGTACTTGTGTGGTGTTTATCAATCAGATTCGTGAAAAAGTAGGAGTTATGTTCGGTAATCCGGAAACTACCACTGGTGGCCGTGCTTTAAAGTTTTATGCAACTATTAGGTTGGATGTCCGTAAACAGGAGACCTTGAAACAAGGGCAAGACATGATTGGAAGCAGGACTAGGGTAAAAGTAGTTAAAAATAAAGTAGCTCCTCCTTTTAGACAAGCAGATTTTGATATAATGTATGGTGAAGGGATTTCCCGCGAAGGAAGTATTGTCGATGTGGGAACGGAGATGGAGATTATCTCGAAATCCGGAGCATGGTATTCTTTCAATGGTGAGCGCTTAGGTCAAGGGCGTGAAAACGTTAAAGAATTCTTGCGTCAGAACCCGGAAATTTGTCAGGTAATCGAGCAACGGATTCGAGGAAATGTTAGTCCCGTCTCTTCTCAAGCTGCTCCCTCAGAAGAAGAACAATTTTCGGGGGAGTTTTAAGGATAAATGAAAAGTGCTCTTGAAGTAGCGCTTACTATTTTGTCACGCAGAGCTTTAACTCGTTCTGAACTGGAAAATAGGTTAGTTATAAAAGGTTTTAGTGAAAAGGAAATCGATGCAGCCATCATAAGACTATCCGATTGGGGTTATTTAAATGATAAATCTTTGGGTTTGTCGTATTGCACTGTTAGAAAGAAGGTATCTTCTCGTGGCAAGATAAAAAGGGAGCTTATTAACAGAGGATTAGATATCGATTTGGCTAACGAAGTAATTCACCAGGTATACTCAGATCTTGAGGAACATGAGCAATGTGACAAATTAGGTAATAAGCTCTGGTTAGAAGAATGCAAGCGATGGGACCGAATTTATCAACATAAAGATAATTATCAAAGATTATCTCGTGAAGTTGTTTTAAGACATAAGGTTGCCTCAAAATTAAACCAAAGGGGTTACTCCATAGATTTAATACGTAAAGTTTTAGATAAAATTCAAGGGAAGGATTAGTATATCCTTCCCACGGTTTTATACGCACTTAACGACTTGACATTATTTAGAATTAATATTAGAATTTTTTTAAAACGATTAGTTTTTCGTTAATGTAACCTTTTAAGGTTTTTCTTATAGATTTCATCGTTGTTAGGTTAAAAACTGAGATTGACTAGCAATACGATAGTTTGTAGGAAATAAGGGATCTCCTTTATCTTAAAGGTTATGCTCTAAGGGAAACTGGTCAGACCAGTTTTTTTCTTTATACAGCTTATATTTAAGGAGGTGAAATTGTTTGGAAGCAACAAGTGTGATTATAGCAGGAGTTCTCTCGGTTTTGGGATTAGGGATAGGTGGTCTAGCTGGTTGGGCTATAAGGAAAAATACTGCTGAGAAGGCTATTGGATCTGCGGAAGAAGAAGCGAAACGCATTGTTCAGAATGCTCAAACTGCGGCCGAGTCTAAGAAAAGAGAGGCTGTAGTAGCTGCCAAAGAAGAAGTTATGCAAATTCGCAATGAGGTTGAGAAAGAAACCAGAGAGCGTAGGAATGAACTTCAACGCCTGGAACGTCGACTCGTCCAAAAAGAAGAAACGCTCGATAGGAAGATGGAATCTTTAGAGCGAAAAGAAGAGAATTTACATCGTAAAGAAAACGAGACTGATAAGCTAAGGGAAGAACTTAGCCAATTAGTGGCTAAAGAGAACGCAAAACTTGAA
>JAJZSC010000206.1 GCA_021849995.1 Bacillota bacterium
TCGAATTATTAAGAAGGAATACCTTTACAAAACCAATGCTTTTTATGAGAAACATGGGGGGAAAGCTATAATCCTGTCTAGGTTCTTGCCGATATTCCGAACCTTTGCACCGTTTGTAGCAGGAATCGGTAAAATGAATTTTCTCAAGTTTATACTGTATAACATAATTGGTGGACTCGTATGGGTTTCAGCGTTCATATTTGGAGGATATTATTTCGGTAATATCCCAGCAGTAAAGGATAATTTTACCTATGTAGTTCTAGGTATAATCATTTTATCTTTGTTACCCGCAGTTATTGCAAAGTTAAAAAGTCGAAAAGCATATCAAACTTAACTTAATTAAAAATATTAAAACATTTTTCAAGAGTCATCCTGCCAAAAGTAAAACTCTGGCAGTTTTTTTATTTAAGAGACAGTAAGGCATTAAGCCTGCTGGCCAGAGAAGTGGATTGGATAACGGATCCATTTCAAGAGGTATGCCGGGGCTAGAAGGTGTGGAGACTAGCGTATTCGAATATATTTAAACAACAAAAACTGTAATAATAACGTCTTTATAATTGAAATTACGGTTTTTCCGAAAAAAGTCTAACTGGAGGTATTAGATATGGTAGAGCTTCTCGGATGGATAGGTTTATTTCTTTTTGCAGGCACACTATTTCCCTTTATTACCCGTCGTGTGGGATTAAGGCACCTTGGCATAAGATTTTATACGAAATATCACTGCTTATTAGCACTTACCAGCCTTGCAGTGTTCATTCTGCATGGCCTTACTGCTCTGATTGAGGGACAAGGCTTACAATGGGAAAGGTTGCTTCACACTGATATTTTGACAGGATTTATTAGCTTGTTATTGATGTTGATAATAGTTATATTGGCGATGGCTTCAGTCAGGCGTATGCCATTTCGAAGAACTCACTGCAAGTTGGCTATATTGCTAGTCGTCTTCTTCTTCCTTCATATATTGTAGGTTCAGCACAAGATTGAGTTGTTTTCTAATATAGGAAAGCGAGGAAAGACAGAAAATGTGGGGTGTCATATCAACAGTCTTCTTATTGGTATATTTTCTCATGAGCTATTATATTGGCCGAAGGGGTTGGGTGTTACTGGGAAAACCCGCTTCCTGCCTTTATCGGACAGTATATTGGGGTCTGTTCTCCTTGCTGGTAATTTCCTTTCCCGTTGCAGAAATGAGCAATAACTTCCTGCCGGATACTGCTGGGCTTTGGTTAACCATTTTGGGCGATTATTCTGTTGTTGGAGTTTCTTATGTTTTTTTATTAACCCTGCTAATAGATGCACTCAGGCTATTTGATAAAGGTATCGGCTTTGTCCCTTCAGTAATCAGGAAACATACAAAAACTCCTCTGGTTATCGGTGGTGCAATTGTATTAACAGTTATAACAATTTTGGCTTATGGGGGTTGGAATGCCCGGAACCCGGTAATATCAGAATATAACATAACGATAAACAAAAAAGCTGACCCATTGAAGCAGCTCAAGATTGCCATGGTTTCTGATATTCATTACGGGTCAATTATAGATATTCATAGGCTTAACAATTTGGCCAGTATAATGCAACCAGACATTATCCTGCTTGCCGGAGACATAACTGATGGATTTGTACAGCGGGAGGAAGCTGTGAAATTAACTGATTTTTTGAGTCAAATGCCATCAAAATACGGAATATACGCCGTTATTGGAAATCACGATCAAGGGCTTAGAAGCGTTAATAGTGAGCTATTAACAGATTTCAAAAAGAAAGGAATAAATCTCTTGAGGGACAGCCCCCAAAAAATTGGAGAAAGTTTTTATGTGGTGGGCAGGGACTATCCGGGACATCAAGGTGATCAAGAACGAAAGGAAATAGGGGATTTATTAAAGGGAGTTGATTCTTCACTACCCATAATTATGTTGGATCACCAACCTATTGACCTGGAAAAGGCTCAAAGCAATGGTGTAGATTTACAACTCTCCGGTCATACCCATGTGGGACAAGTATTCCCCATGAACCTTATTACAGGATATTTATATGAACTTGATTGGGGTTATCTTAAAAAAGGAGCTTATAACCTCATTGTCTCATCTGGTTATGGAACCTGGGGTCCTCCGTTAAGAGTTGGGAATAACCCTGAAGTAGTAAGTATCACAATTAAATTCAAAAGCAAATCAGTGGATGACTCTTAATTTTAATATATACCAACCTATCAAAGTAGAGTATTCACGAAAGAACCCCTTTGGATTCGGAGGAATATGGATGGGTAATATCAGTGGGAACAAAAAGCCTTTGTATCAATCCCCACTCAGAAATCTTGAATTACATTTAATTTTTGGAATAATTGCAGGTTTACTTCTTATAATTCTTTTTGCAAAATTATCTGAAGATCTTTTGTGTCAAGAGCTTGGATCATTTGATACTGTGGCTGGTATTTTTATTCGCAGCTATAACAATGATAGTTTGACAAATGTAGCCATTCTAATAACCCAACTGGGTTCAGCTTATATTGAAATTGGTTTACTGTTAGCTGTAGGAAGTTACTTGTTATTTCGTTTGAAACATGTTTGGGAAGCAATGATTTTGTCAATAAACTTAGCAGGTGGATGGCTTTTGAATTTATTTTTGAAAGTAATATTTCACCGCACACGTCCAGATATACAACACTTGGTAAAAGCTGACGGCTACAGTTTTCCTAGTGGTCATGCCATGATATCTGCGACCTTTTACGGTATGCTTGGTTATTTACTATGGCTAAACTTTCGTGAACACTCAATTCCATCCTGGTATGTGCCAGTCTTAACGGTTGGCTTAATTATTACAATTGGGGTAAGCCGCATTTACCTTGGTGTTCATTACCCCAGCGATGTTATAGCTGGATTTGCAGCGGGTGGTGTGTGGTTGATAGCTTGTATACTCGGACTGCACGCTATAAGACACTTTAAAAATATAAAGTAAGGGTTGAGTTGTAGAGTTACCCGCGCTTGATCTAATTTGAAACCGGTGACTTATTACAGGGGGTATCATATTGGAAGATTACCCAATAAACAAGAAGGGATTATTGGAAAAAACCATAAAGAAAGAGCGTTCTGCAGTACTTATAATTAACACCCATTCACGTAAAGGTCAACGTTTTTACAAAGCAGCTTTGAATAAATTAACTAAACAGGGTATATCAGTAGTCTCTTCTTACCCAGTTCGATATCCTGAGCGCCTACCCAAAGTAGTTAAGGAAATCATAAATCGAGGCCACAAGCTGATAATAGTTGGCGGAGGGGACGGGACTATAAGTTCGGTAGTAGATTTTTTTGCATATCAGGACGTAGTGCTTGGAATACTGCCACTGGGAACAGCAAACAGTTTTGCAAGAACTCTCGGCATACCCATGGACTTAAAGGGATCAGTTGACGTAATCGTTAACGGAAAAGTGGCAGATGTAGATCTTGGTAAAGTGGGCAATGACTACTTTTCAAACGTAGTTGCCATTGGTTTCGCTGCTACAATTGCGCGAAACATATCATATAGACTAAAAAGGAGTTTTGGTGTTTTAGCATATGTCTTAATGGGAATTAAGGCTTTCTTTTCACATAGAGCATTTGAATGTACTCTAACTATAAATGAGGAAACTTTTAAAATTAAAACACATCAGGTTGTTATTTCAAATGGTGGTCATTTTGGAATACTTCCACTTATTCCGAATGTCTCACCGGATGATCAGGAACTGGTTGTTTTTGTTATAGATACCGAAAATCGTTGGGACATGCTAAAATTGTGGATAGCCTTCCTGCTCAAGAACCTGACTTCCTTTTCCCAAGCTCGTTTTTTTAAAACCAAGGAAATACTAATTGAGGCCATACCATCACAGTATGTTAAGGTAGATGGGGAAATAACTACAAAAACACCCATCAGTATTACATTGGCTCCAGAGGCCCTTAAGGTTATGGTCCCCAATAATTTCAAGGATATTTGATTAGTTCATTTTTTGCTCTACCCCGAACTCTCTGACATTTTCTGTGAACTTTTTTGCGAATGATTTCTTACTGTTCAGTTTTATAATATTTACTTAGGATTATTTTCCTGACCTGCCCCCCCAAAAAAAATAATTTCATCCCAGAACAGATTGTTGTGCCCTTAAAAGAAATAGAAATGCATTGCAGTCAGGGAAAAACCATTAATATGAGACCTACTTTCGCTGAAGAAAACAGTATGGAGGCAAGATGGGCCTTAAAACTACAATACGGTGCGTCCACATAGTTCCCTCATATCACAGTTACTCAGCATCACAGGTTATATTATTTAGTGGTTAAAACAACTAAAATTATAATATTTAGAATTCGCCCCTCGGACCATATGCTGCAGTGACAATCCATTCTATTTTTTTGTATTACCATAAAAATGCTTGCATAAATCATAATTAAACGTAACAATGTAATTATAAATTTTTAAGAGGAGGTACTATCTTTGAAGGTTTTACTTATTGTTATAATTGTTTGTGCAATTGCTTGGTATCTTATGAAAAAAAAGCGTTCGAAGTAACAAACCACTCTTTGCACCGAGGACACTTTGCCTTTAACCACCCTACCCTACCAGTTCAACTTTAAATACGAGTTTAGTGCAATAAAGACATCGATGCATCTTACTCATAACCATTCCAACCTTTTAATAAAAGTGATTCTGGCTGAACCGATGCCAGAATCACTTTTTCGCTCAAAACTTCCACGCTCCGCAGGGCTTGAATTATTATACTATACGAAAAAATTACATAGATACTTATTATTGTCCCTTATCTTGTTGTTTGTTAACTTGCTGATTCAAATACATCCCTTCATCTCTCGTTTTCCAACCCACAGGATTCGCTGAGTTGGATTTTCAAAAGAAAAAGAAATGGCTAAAACATGGCATGGCCTGCCTCCACCACTTTTAGCTATATTTTTATTTTTTAGTACAGAGACTTGTTTAAATTACCTAGCATTAGAAGAAAAACTGCTTGAAAGAACAACTTTAGGCAAATGGCCCTACCTCCGGGTTTAAAACTTTCTTACTCGTTCACTCAATTCTGTAACCCACACTACCACATCTTATTCCGTCATTTTAAAAAAAGTGGCTACATCTCTTTGTTGTTTTACATCTCCCTCAGCTCTTCGATTCGAGCTCATTTGAAAGGGGCAGCTTAAAAAGTGAACCCAAAACATCTAAAGACATTAGGTCTTGCAATATTCATTTTATTTATAGTCTTATACAATTTGTTCGACAATAATAGAGTTGCGTTAGTACGACAAGAAGTAAAATTGAAAAACTTGCCTGATTCTTTTAATGGATTTACCATTCTTCAGTTATCAGATCTACATGGGAAAAGATTTGGACAAAATCAGGAACATCTAATAAACAAAATCAACAGCTACCAATACGACATAATTACAATCACCGGAGAAATGATGGATAGCTCTGACGAGAGTGGTACAAAGCCGTTTTATGAACTGCTTGATGGTATCAAAAATAAAAAGTATATTTTCTATACAGGCGAGGAGGATTTGGTAGCGATGGATCATTGCACAGGGGAAAAAACTCAGTATGGTAAGAATCTCGAAGAAAAAGGAGTCACCTTATTAGATCATGTAAATCCCTTAAAGAAAGGCAAAGAAAAAATATGGATTGCACCGTTTCAGTCAGTTTTATTAATAGATAGTTTTCTGAAAGAAGCAAAAAAGAACATGCAAGCTGAAAAAGATCCTAAAAAATTAGAGGCATACAAGCTGCAAGAAGATTATTTTAGTAAGTTAAAGGAGGATCTAGAATCACTAAAACCAAGCGACACAGTTATTGCATTAGACCATTATCCATATGCAACTGACGATCCTTCCAAGACTCCCGGGGAAATCTTATATTATGACCTGGTGGTTGCAGGACATTATCACGGTGGTCAGTTCAGGATACCTTTTTATGGTGCTTTCTATATTCCTATTCCTGATTCTTCCGGGAACGGTCTTTTCCCCGCCCAAGAGGACGTTAGCGGGTTGAAAAACTGGGGGGCTTTCCAGCAATATATCAGTAAAGGGCTAGGAGCAAGTGGACCAATACCATTACTTAAATTTAGATTATTTAATACCCCGGAAATCAATTTGATTACCTTGGTTAAGGATAAATGATGCCTAGGGGTGGCATCAAGGAGAACATCATCCAATTCCCTGGATGGACTATTCTTTAGAGGTTATTAGGGATTGGTCTGACCCCCTAGATCCGAACCAGATTTTAAGTTAGAGGAAAATAATGTATTCTAACTTAAA
>JAJZSC010000207.1 GCA_021849995.1 Bacillota bacterium
CATTATAAATGGATAGACCACCATTTCCTCCCCCAACAATTGCTACCCTCATTAATTGCACTTAAATCCCCCCAAAGAATATACGAAATAATCTTAATATTCACATATTCGACATAGGGGGTGAAAATCCTTTTTATTTTTTAGAAAAAGTTTGTGGCTATTATCTAGGAACTATAAGGATTTGGCCAGGATGAATAACACTGAGACTCGTGTTATTAAGATTTTTAATTTCTTTAATAACTTTTCGCGGATCCTCATCAGGATTAACTTGAACAGCTATATTCCAAAGGGTATCACCTTGAGTGACTAACCAGGTTTTTGACGGTGTCAAAGCAGAGCTATCCTCCGGTGACCCAATGAGATAAATGCAACTTAATATGGTAAGAAATACAACTACGTTTAAAAATATTCTTTTTTGTGTTCTTCTTCTTCTCTTAACTCGAAAACTCATCATGAAACCCTCCCGAACAAACGTTTGATTTAATATTAATCCAGAACAAACGTTCTGTCAAGTTTTTTTGAGACAAAAATCGAACTAATGTTTGCATTGGATAAGGGGTAATGGTATAATCTTAGAGAGAATGATTTCCAGGAGAGGTGACTATATTGACCTTAAATAAACGGCAATTACAAATACTGGACTTTATCAAAAAAGAAATTCGGTCTAAAGGATATCCTCCCTCTGTAAGAGAGATTGGAGAAGCTGTTGGCCTAAACTCAAGCTCGACAGTACACGGACACTTGTCGCAGTTAGAGTCAAAGGGTTTCTTACGCAGAAATCCTGCTAAGCCTCGAGCCATTGAGGTCTTGCAGGATGACCAGTTTAACCATAATAAAGAAATTGTCAGTGTCCCCATCATTGGTAAGGTTACTGCGGGGCTGCCTATATTAGCCACTGAAAATATTGAAGATACTTTTCCTCTTCCACTGGACTACTTGCCTAGTAGAAATCAGGATCTATTTATTTTAACTGTTCAGGGTGACAGCATGGTTGATGCGGGAATTCTTGATGGTGATCTAGTTATAGTCGCTAAACAAAATGTAGCTAAAAACGGGGAAATTGTCGTTGCATTGATAGAGGATGAGGCCACTGTGAAGACTTTCTATAAAGAACAAGGTTATTATAGATTACAACCTGAGAATAAGTTTTTGGAACCTATTATTGTTAAAGAATTAACCATTCTTGGAAAAGTTGTGGGTCTGTATCGAACCCTTTAAGTACCTTAATATGTTTCTAATGAAAAAGCTAGCACTCCCAATTGGGTAAGTGCTAGCTTTCGGATTTGTATGGAATAAAGACTTAGTCCTAGATTATTTTAACTATGAAAATTATAAGCATTATTATGCCTAGGAAAATCTTAGCCAAAGAACTGGTGAGTAGACCAACTAAAACACCTATGCCAACCCGAGTAGCTTTATTAAGTGGTGTTCCATTAAGAAGTTCACCTAGAATTGCTCCTAAAAGAGGGCCAACCAAAATACCGATGGGTAGGAAAAACAGACCGACAAAGGTTCCTATAATAGATCCCCAGAAACCTTTTTTGGACGCACCGCTTCCTTTTGCTCCCGCAAGACTGCCTAGGTATTCAATAACGGAGCCTATAAGCATTAGGATAAACAAGACTATTAACGTTAAGGGCGTAACAATCACAAAATCAGTGATGTAGGAATAGAACAAAGCACCCGCAAAAACCAACGGTAAGCCAGGTAGCGCAGGTAGAAATGTCCCAGCTATCCCTACTAACATTATTATAATAGATCCTATCAAGTACCAGTCCACAAAATCACTCCCAATAGTGTTAATTAGTGATGTTCAGTAAGCTTTCTACAATAAAAGTTGATAGCTCAAAAGGAGGAAAGCCCAGTCTTTTGAGCTATCCTCCTCTACGATCTTTGGCATATGTACTGCCAGGCTGACTTTTAGCGAATTTTTTTAGTTCAGCTGCAAGTTCAACTACTTCCCAATGTGATAAAATAGGTTTCTTCTCGTTAGTTACGACTGCAATTGATATTGAGATAATAGGATATTGACACTGAATCCCCTTACGGTCTGAAGTGATAATGTAACCCCTTCGGCGATCTTCAGGGTTATAAAATAAGGGTATAGTACTGTCAAAGCGCTGAATTATTTGCTGACAAACAACATCAGCCTTGTCAGGGGTAGTTATGGCTATAAAATCATCTCCACCTATATGTCCTAGGAAATCATGAGAATTACCAAATTGAGAAATACATTGCTGTATTATGTGGGCAACGAGCTTCAGTACCTCATCGCCTTTTAGAAAGCCATATACATCGTTATACGCCTTAAAGTTGTCTAAGTCAAAGTATAAAACTGCAAAATTTGATTTTTTATCATTAACTGCAGCCTTAATCTCTTCTTCAATCATGATATTGCCTGGGAGTCCAGTTAAAGGATTAAATGACTTAACTTGCTTGGCACGTCTGAGATGTGTTTTTAAGCGAGCAACAAGCTCTGTAGTATCAAAAGGCTTTGTAATATAATCATCTGCCCCTGCTTCTAAACCGGCTACAATGTCATCTGTCTCCTTGCGGGAAGTGAGCATAATTATAGGTACATGAGAAGTTCTTGTGTCATTTCTTAACAAACGACATATCTCATTACCATTTTTGCCTCCAGGAAGTACCAGATCTAACAGGATTAAGTCGGGAGTGTTTTCATACACAGATGTCAATCCGGCTGAACCATCAAGAGCAGAAAGAACTTCAAAACCCTCTTTTTCGAGCTTATCAGTAATTATTTTCACTATGAATTTGTCGTCGTCTATTACCAAAATTTTATTATTCACAGTATCCTCCCAATGCTAAATCCTTCTAATATTTTACCATAGCTTTTAAGATAATGGCAAACAAAATAAATGGAAATCACCTAGATACTGAGAATTTTTTTTGCAGCATTTAGAATTGCAAGTTTGACTTGCTGGTATGAGAGACCTCCCTGAAAATAGAGTGTATATGGAGGTTTGATCGGGCCATCTACACTTAGCTCCATAGTTCCTCCCTGAATGAAGGTACCTCCAGCCATGACAACCTGGCTATCATAACCTGGCATATCCCAAGGCTCTGGAGTTAAATGAGAGTCAATCGGACTTGACATTTGGATTGCTTTGGCAAAGGCAAGCATTTCCTCTACAGAGTTAAACCTAATTGCTTGAACTAAATCTGTTCGGAATTCATCTGGTAAAGGAGATACATTGTAGCCAAGCACGGTAAAGATGGCCGCAGCAAATAGAGCACCTTTAAGGGCTTCACCAACTACGTGAGGAGCCATAAAGATACCTTGGTATAGCTTATGATTTAAATCAAGACTAGGACCCACTGCAGCGCCAATTCCTGGAGCACTCCAGCGATAGCTAGCTTTTTTAACCAGGTCGGCACGCCCTGCAATATAAGCTCCGGTTGGTGCTATACCTCCACCCAAGTTCTTGATCAATGAACCTACGACAAGATCAGCACCTACGTCGCAGGGTTCTTTGGTTTCAACCAGTTCTCCATAACAATTATCCACAAAAACAATGATGCCCGGGTTTATTGATTTGATTTCCTCGATTGCTTTTTTGATATCTTGTATGGAAAAGGATGGTCGCCATTCATATCCTCGAGATCTCTGAATAGCAACCATTTTGGTATTCGGCCCTATTTCGGTGCTAAGTTTACTCAAATCCATCTGGTTACTTTTTAAGGCTATTTTTTTAAAAGTAATACCGAAGTCTCTAAGGGAACCTACATCATCTGCGGAGCTTTCCATGCCTATTACTTGATGGAGGGTATCGTAAGGTTCACCAGTTAAATAAAGAAGCTCATCTCCTGGTCTTAACAAGGAAAAGAAAGCAATATTGATGGCATGGGTTCCGGAAACTATCTGGCCTCTTACAAGCGCAGCTTCCGCCCCTAAAACCCTGGCAAAAACTTTTTCTAAAGCATCCCTACCTACATCACTATACCCATAACCAGTAGTTCCTTTGAGGTGATACTCAGTTATACGCTCTTCCTGAAAGGCCGTTAATACCTTTGCTTGGTTCTGTAGAGATATTTTGTCGATATTTTTGAACTGTTTTTCTAAGGATGCTTCAACTAGCTCCACTAATGTATCTATATTTACCTTATTCATCACATGGTCCTCCCGCACTATGGTCTATAAGGTAGCATTCAAATTGATGTAAGAGTTGAATAGGTATTTCGCCTCTGAGCTTAATTCCTTCAGGAAGATAAGCCTCTTCATAAACTTTTCCTTCAATATGGAATAGATTAACAATGTCCCCTTTATTGTAAGGTACCAAGATTTCAATGCTTTGCCTTCTGTTTATAATGGTTGCTTCAATTAATAATAACAGATTATCCAGGCCATATCCCTCTGAGGCTGAAATATAAGCAACTGCTCCTTTGCCTTGAAGACATTGAAAAGGTGTTAAGTCGGTAACTTTATCAATCTTATTAATGACATAGACAAGTCTACTTGTATCTACACCTAGAGAGGATAGTACCTTCTCCACTGTTTCAATTTGCTTATCCCATAGGGAATGGCTACCATCTACCATGAGTAATAGCAATTCGGCATGTAGGGATTCTTCTAGGGTAGCCTTAAAGGCTGCAATCAAATTATGTGGTAACTTTTGAATGAAGCCAACTGTGTCTGTGAGTAATACCTCGCTTTTATTCGGTAAAATAATTTTTCGTGTCGTAGGGTCAAGGGTAGCAAAAAGCATGTCCTCAGCAAGAACCTCTGAGCCAGTTAGTTGGTTTAATAAAGTTGATTTACCGGCGTTAGTGTAACCTACAATAGCTACCTGAGGTATTCCTGACTTGTGTCTTTTCTGCTTGATAAGTACCCGATGGTTTTTGACCTGAGCCACCTCTTTTTCCAGATCACTAATTCGCTGACGAATTCTCCTTCTATCTTGTTCAAGTTTGGTTTCTCCAGGACCCCTTGTACCTATCCCACCACCTAGACGAGACATACTTTGACCAAAACCAATTAGCCTAGGTAGAAGGTACTTTAACTGTGCTAACTCTACCTGTAGCTTTCCTTCCCTTGAAATGGCTCTTTGAGCAAAAATGTCTAATATAAGGCCAGTTCTATCTATGACCTTAACACCTAATAATAGCTCTAAATTCCTTTGTTGAGATGGTGATAACTCATCATCAAATATAACTATATCTATTCTATTTCCTTGAACATATAGAGCCAAATCCTCTACTTTTCCCATTCCAATATACGTTTTGGGATCTTTCTTTTGCCTTTTTTGAATAACTTGCCCTGCAGGAACTGCACCTGCAGTGAGTGTCAACTCCTCAAGTTCTTTTAGTGATTCCTCAACAGGCCATGCAAATTTATCTTGGAAGTCAACTCCTACTAACAAGGCACTTTCAGGTTTTGCGTCGTTGTTGGAGTGTAAATGACTACCGCTCAATTTTTTCTCAATAGGAGCTATAATATCATCTATCTTAAGTCCTAAAAGCTGTCCTAGGGATAGGGGTCCGAATGCTTGGTATCCATAAACGTTCTCAATAGGATTATAATCAAGAATGGCAAAATAGGTGTCAAGATACCCGTTGCTGACACCAATGGCCATCATCAGATCTAGTTTCAGTTTTTCTAATGATGCTAAATCCACTTGAGAAAGCTGCCCAGAGGAATTAGGATGAGTATGAATGCACCTAAGTCCACTTAAAGCATTTGCTCCTCTTCTAAAACTCATTGCTTCTAAGCTTACCGATCTAGAACTACCAACAGCTACATATTGTATTCTGCCTTTTCTGTCAATGTATATCGCTAATTCTTTTTGAAGTTTTTCCGTAAGGTTTACTCGTTTCTCCACTAATTCAGCCGTAACTACCATCGGCGGGGGAGTAATTAAGTCTTCTAAGTTCTCTATTTCCTGAAGGATTTGCTTTTTAACTCCTTCGATATTTCCGTAAATAGTCATGAGAATCATCACCTTATTTATTGATATCTGTAAATATATCAGTTTTAAGGGATAACATCAAGTGATCAAAAATAAGTAAGGACCGTGTTTACTCACACGCTCCTCACTTCATCAAGACTATGCAAGATATCCGTTTTGGTTATTAGCATCAAATCCTCACGTTTTGTGTCATTTATGTTTATTAGGCGTAAAGCCTGCTTACGGATTGCTTTTTCGATAAGATTTCGTACTAGTCTGGCATTACCCTCATAGCGGCTCTGGCCTGTAAGTTTTCTAATTAAGATTTTTGTCAACTCATCTCTGGCTTCTGAG
>JAJZSC010000208.1 GCA_021849995.1 Bacillota bacterium
GATTACAAAAGTCCCGACGGATACCCCGACTAGCAGTATAAAAGTATTCTTTAGCATCCCGGGAAGTATCGTATCCCATAAATGCGCCCAAACCTCAAGCGAAGGCTGAAGAAGTGAGGAAGCTGCAAGCAAAAGGTCTAAAAGTCGCTATGGTTGGGGACGGAATTAATGATGCTCCTGCTTTAGCTAAAGCTGATGTTGGTATCGCTATTGGTTCAGGAACAGACGTTGCTAAGGAGACCGGTGACATTATTCTCATTAGATCTGATATTAGAGATGTAGTCGGTGCTATTGAGATTGGCCGGGCTACGATGCGTAAAATCAAGCAAAATCTCGTCTGGGCTTTCATCTACAATATCACAGGAATCCCTCTTGCCGCAGGAATCCTATATCCGTTCACTGGTCTGATCGTAAGTCCGGAATTAGCTGCCTTCTTTATGGCTCTAAGTTCCGTGTCTGTAACATTAAATACACTGCTGTTAAAACGCTTCCACCCTTCTCTTAAACGAGAAGAGACCGTGCATCAGGTGAAAACAGCCCCTGCACACTAATAGAAGGAAGGAGTGATTGTAATGATGGAACTTGAAGAAAAGGCAGCGAGACAAGCTACAATTATTTATACCAGTCTCTCATTAGGGATAGCTATTCTCTTCCTATTATTCACCTACTTTAATGGAGAAAGTTATACTAGTGTAGCTCGTATAGGGGGGACTATCTGAGTCTTCATACTCTGAATGATTGTCACTATGGCTATTGTGATTCCAAAGGTAAAGGAAAAGATTATGCGTTGATTTTAGGAGGCAATGTAATTTCAATTTTTCAAGAACTTGATAGATGGCTCTGTTTTTATAAGATTGTTGCTTATAGAACAGAGCCAATCGATAAAAAATATGCTTTATAAGATCCAAATAATTGATAAGATCCAAATAATTGATAAGATCCAAATAAGGTAAGGGAGTTAAGTCAGATGGATCAAGAAACTATTCTTACTCGCGAGCGTTATAACCGTACCGCAAATTTCTACGATTTGATGGATAGAATGATTAAGCCCGAGATTCGCCACAAAGTCTTTGATGGGTTAAAGGGCCGTGTTCTTGAGGTCGGGGTAGGAACAGGTAAGAACTTGGCATTCTATCCTCCTGGTTGTGAGGTCATTGGTATTGATTTAAGTCCTGGAATGCTTGCTAAAGCCAAGGAAAAACTTGATCAGGCCAAAGTTCCGGTTACTCTAATGGAGATGGACGTACAAGATTTGAAGTTTCCTGACAACAGCTTTGATACTATAGTCACCACTTGTGTCTTTTGTTCCGTACCTGACCCTATAAAGGGCTTAAAAGAGATACGACGAGTCTGTAAACCTGAAGGAAAAGTAGTTTTATTAGAACATGTAAGAAGTGAGAATCCCCTTCTGGGGCTAATAATGGATATTTTAGATCCTCTAACAGTGCGTATGATGGGCCCTCACATTAATAGAAGAACTGTGGAAAATGTAGCTACAGCTGGGTTGAATATTCAAAGTGTTAAAGATCAAAATTTAAAAATCTTAAAACTTATCGTGGCTCAGCCCTAGTGAATCAATACAATTTATTCATACGTTATTCATATCTTGTTCATATCCTATTCACTAAGAATTCAAATATCCTTGCTACTCTAAGTATGTAAACAAAATACATACAAGGAGCGATTAATATGAAGAAAACAAATTTAGTGATAGGGTTGTCACTAGCCGGACTATTGACTCTTTCGGGTGTAGCATTCGCATTAGAGTCTGGGTCAAAAAATTTAATTCCCACTATTCCAAATTCAAATACTCAAAATTTCAGCCGAACTGCTGTGACCCAATTAGGTACTGATGATCAGTCCAACCAAATTCCTAATAACGGAAGCCTTCCTGGCGGGTATGGTTATGGTTACGGAATGATGGGTGGATATGGCATGATGGGCTCTGGTGGTGGCATGATGGGCGGATATGGAATGGGGAATGGATATGGCATGATGGGGTCGGGTAGTGGAATGATGAGTGGATATGGCATGATGGGTTGGGGTTATGATGCAGCCAGTCTGGGAGTGACTCTTGCCAATGGAAAGGTTAGCAATCAGGAAGAAGCTGTTAATCTAGCAAAAGCTTACTTGCAAAAGACCAATTCTGCCCAGGTAGCAAAGACAATAAACGAATATGCTAATTTTTATGAGGTGGAACTGGTTGACCCAAAGACAAATGAAAACGTCTACGAAATCATGGTAGCTAAAGATGGTGGACGTGTTTTTTCAGAAATGGGACCTGGTGCCATGTGGAATAACCAATACGGGCACATGAACTGGTCTGATGGAAGTGCAATTTTGATTAGCTTGGATCAAGCAACTAAAATTGCCAATGATTTTGCAAGCAACTTAGGAAAAGAATATTCTATCGGTAAGGTCGAAAAATTCCCCGGATATTTTGAATTTTTGGTACTAAAAGATGGAAAGAATTATTCTGAGGTAAATGTAAATGCTTATTCTGGGCAGTTTTGGTACAAAGCTTGGTACGGTCCCATTCTTTCAACTACAGACCTGCCAAATAGTTAGAGGTAATGAAAACTTGTTTTGAATTTTGTACATTTGAAAGAAAATGTACAGAATATATAAATTTAATCAAAAGATAACAGAGTTAAGGATTAAATTAAAGATTAAAAAGGAGCGATGTAAAATGTGTAGTTGCTGTGGAAATTCTAACAATGGTAATTCAAGTGAAAATGGGCTAAATCCTCAAGAGGGTATTGTATTAAAAATTGAGGGTATGACCTGCGGGCACTGTAAGAGTTCAGTTGAAAAAGCGTTACTAAAAGTACCAGGAGTGACTCGAGCAGAGGTCGACTTGGGCCGTAAACAAGCCGTTGTAATAGGAAACGTGGATCGTTCAGAGCTTGTTAAGGCAGTAGATGATGCTGGCTATGAGGTAGTATAGTAAAAATTGCATAGCATAAAAGAAAGGCACTCAATCCAGAGTGCCTTTAAAAATTTGCTTCTGAAATTGATAATTCACAACAAATTCACTTGTCATTCATAAACATTGCATATTGTTTAGGTAAAATATCACTAGAGGCAAGATACACACTATTTTCATAATTAAATACAATTTACGACAAAATAATAAAAAGTTAGGGGGTATTAAAATGTGGGATTTTATAGTTCAGAACGGTTGGATTATTTTTATGATCCTGTTTATGGTCTTTATGCATACCAGGGGACATGGGCAAGGTGGTGGATGTTGCGGAGGAGGGCATCAGCACGGACAACAGCCTGAGAAACAAAAGGGCCCGGATAATACTCCAAAGACATCTGAAAACAAATCGATTGCTCAAACCCAAGCTGAAAGCGGACATTCTCATTAAGGAATAAGGTTTCGGATTATGCAACAAATTAAGAATAACTTAATTAGTTTTAAGCCGTGTTTAGTTAACACAATTACATTTAGGAGGTAATACGCATTATGATGTGGGGTTATGGACCTTGGACAAATGGTAGTTTTGGAGGAGGCTATTGGTGGATGGGGCTTCTCGGAATGGCTGTACAAATGCTATTCTGGGTGGGTTTAATAGTACTAGGTGTATACCTGTTTAGACGAGTAGGGAATAACGGTCGAGTCTCTTTTAATGGTGGGAATGAAGCTTTGGAGATTCTTAAGGAACGTTATGCCCGTGGTGAGATTGATACAGAAGAATTTAGCCGCCGCAAGGAAGATTTACTGAGGTAAATGATAGAAAATAAGTAGCTAAAAAAAGGCGCAGTATACTGCACCTTTTTTTAGCATATTAGAAGGATTCCTTTCAGAGTGCATAACTTTAACTAAGGTTTTTCAATTGCGTATGAAGACTTGGCGCACGTAAAGCATTCCTTATACCATTAAGAAGTATAAATCTTAGCAAAATGTTAAAGATAAAATGGATAATATAATTTTCAAGTGGCAGAATCCTATTGCAATGGGAAAGATACTTTTAAAATAACAAATCTGGAGGATAGAAAATGAACGACATCATTTATCAAGTAACCACCGATAATTCTTTTGAAGAAACAGTTACTGCTGTGGAAGTCCAAACTCAGGCTCATGGTTTCAAGGTACTTCATGTTCATGATGTTCAAGCTACTTTGGCAGAGAAAGGATTTACCAGGGAGCCTTTAAAGATTATCGAAGTATGCAATGCTAAATATGCGCACACTGCTTTACAAATCGAAGTTACGGTAAGTTTATTAATGCCATGTCGGATAAATGTCTATCATGATGGAGAGAAAACTGTGATTACTACACTTCGTCCCACGGCCTTAGTAAATTTATTTGATAAACCTGAATTAGTAAATTTTGCCGAAGAGGTGGATAGTATAATCAGAAAGATAATTGACAGTAGTAAGTAGCAAATGGTCAATTTCCAGTTAGGGTATCAAAAACTGCAGTCGGTGAGACTGCTGTTTTTCTT
This sequence comes from Bacillota bacterium, assembly GCA_021849995.1. Lineage (GTDB taxonomy): Bacteria > Bacillota > Desulfitobacteriia > Desulfitobacteriales > Desulfitobacteriaceae > JAJZSC01. The sequence continues at coordinate 4,455 of JAJZSC010000208.1, forward strand.
TGTCCTTCTAACTTTTCTGTGCTCATGAGTTATTCATATCTGATTCATGGTTTAGTCAAATTCTATTGCTACAATTGAAAGTGGAGAGAGACACACTTGATACATAAATTCAAGTAAAGAACTAAAGGAGGAAAACACAATGAAAAAGATTAACAATTCCTCAACCAGATGAATCAAATGATGAGTGATACTAACATGAACTCGATGCACGGTGGTCAAGCCGGCAGCCTGATGGGTTCGGGAGCCGATGGAATGATGAATTGGCAATAACTATAGCTGCTTTGGTCCTGGGTAAGACATTAAACTACCCTTTCCTAATTCTTAACATGATATGGAGGGTCGCATTATGAACAAAAGTGAAACAGTGCAAAATGAGAAAAAGGATAAAGGTATATTAAAAGGAATTGGTTCTGTTTTATTCGCAATCATAGCCTCATCCCACCACTGGGTGCATACACTTTTGATAGCATTGGGTCTGACTACATTCAGCACAAGTCTATTATCCCTATCTCCGCCTATTAAGCTTATCTTTTTACTTGTTTCTCTATTAGTTTCAGCATGGTTTATCCGGGTTGCCAAACGTAGATGGAGCTATGATCGTCCTTCCGCCTGGGTGTATCTTATATCTTCTATTATCTCAATTGTTCTAGTGATTACAGCTTTACCGCAAACTATCTCTACACTCACCCAACCATTTCAGCAACAACAAATTCAGCAGAATGATATCCACCATGAAAAGTAGAGAAACAGGAGGAGAAGCCGTCTTTTTGAAAAGGGTGTCCAATAAGGATTCAGAAAAAATTCAGGACTATTAACAATTTTTGGCGATTAGATGCGTGAATTAAAGAGGGATACTTCCTCTGACATGGAGCAAAGTGTCCTTTTCTTTATTTCATGACTTATTCATATCCGATTCAGGTCAATATCATAAACTACTGGCGCAATTACTCCCATTGGTAATTTTTCTCAACGAAGAAATAAGTGACGAGCTTATTTTCGTCATTTCCTTGATTTGTACAAGAATTTGTTAGTTAGAAATTCAATTAAAATTCATAAACTCTTCACAGGTTTTTCGTATCTGAAAAGTATACTTTATCTAAGGGAAGAAAGGAATGATAGCTAAAAAGAAAAATATCTCAACCGAATTCTGGGTTCAATACACTAAAATATTTTAGAAAGGAGATAACTATGAGCTTATATAATATTTTAAAACTGGAACGAATTAAAGTACTTGAACGCTTGCAAAAAGATCCGGAAAATCGGGCCAAATGGTTGGTCAAACTTATCGACATTGATGAACAAATTGAGGAAATGAATGAAAATAAGAGCTAAGGTCAAAAGTTCAAACTCAGAGCATCTGTTGGAAATAAGAAAATTGCAAGCAGATATGACAGAGATAGTCATGGCCAAGGAAAAAACCAATGAATTGATTCGAGAGATCCAAAGCTCTAACCAAGAGCTTAGTAGTCAAGCAGATTTTCCTGAGAAGCTTGAATTGCTAGAACAATCTAGGTATTTAGAATTAAGGATAAAAGAGCTTGCTTCTAACTTAACACGACTTGAAGATCTTGGCATGAAGGTTAGAACTAAAATATTAGAGCTTAAAGCACTTTATCAGTCATCAAACTTTTCTGCTTGAACGGAATTTTACTTATTGACAGATGATATTAATTCTCATATACTTAGTCTGTAAAAAGTTCCAGATAAACTTCTGGAATTATATTTCGATTAGAAATGATAATGAATATCATTAAACACAAAGAGAGGAGTGTGAGTGTTATAAGTAAAAC
>JAJZSC010000209.1 GCA_021849995.1 Bacillota bacterium
TACCTGTCTTAATTAATCATATTATATTATATTTTACGGAATAGCCAGACTATCAACGGAGTCCAAACTTTGAGATCACAGGCCTCAGTTTCTTATCTGACCATGTACAATACAATTATAACCAGTGACTGTGGTAAAACTGTGATAAAATACTAGAAAGTTGTGAAATTAAACTCTGAACACCAGCAGAGGTCTCTTCCGAGATTAGCACTTACGTTACTCATATAAGAAATACTTCCTGAGCTTTCATTGCCATTACTTGCATAGATTCAGATACACTAAGTATATTCCCTGATACAGTCGTAATAATGGCAGAGATAGAATCAAATGACTGGTTTGCTTCACCAAATAATCTGAAGCTATTGCTTTGGCGAAGGGTATCTCATTGTTTTATGTAGATGTCTTCAAGTGTACTAATTAGTCTGTTTAATGAAGATGTACTGCTGCTATGACTCCGTATTACTGGTATATTCCTTGTTTTGGCAACTTTTACAGCGAGTTTAGCCATTGCGTGTGAAACTGTACTTGTAAACAATACAATTCCATCAGGTTGGCCAATTACTTTTTCAAAACGTGTCGGCAATTGAGTAAATACTTTTAAGTCATGCCCACGTTTTGAGCATACAACTTCGTATTCCCCATGCATCCCATCGTGCCCGCCGATTACTATTATACACATTGTGTCTCTCCCCTTATTAAGTTATTGATTGACTTATGAACATTGCTTTAGTCCCAAATTCGCTTACTTCTTGTATAGTTTAAGTTTATTACAAATGATAATGATTTTCAATATCATTCTTATCTGATTTGCTTTTTTCTTATTTCTTTTTCTTTAGGTCAATGCAACCAAGATAGACTAAATTTCAGATAAACTCCTATGCGTAATTTGAATTACTACCACTCGGCTCACCCCAGGTCTTCAGACACAGGCGGAAGCTTTAGTTGCAGTTACATGCCTTGGAAGATTTTTCTTCTAATTACTGAGAAAAAGCCTTAGAGATCTAATCTCCAAGGCTTTTTCTATGTTCAAAATTTAATTAAGGGAAATGAAACTATGCAGATTGTGGCCTATCTCCGGTCTGTAATAATTTCTTGCTATTTTTAAATCTAAGGAATCCATCTACTCCAATAAGCTCAGCATATTTTGCAAATTTAAACATTGCTAAGTTTGTCCAAATATAACCAAAGTTGTTAAATGATCCGCCGGCAATGAATTGTATATTCATGAACATCGCAATTAAAGCACCCCAGAATACTCTAAATCCTAGAATCATAAATAGACCAACTAAAATTTCAAAAATTACTACTAGGCCATCCGTCAACCCTGGCATACCTAGAAAGACATTTTTCGCAACCCAAGCAAATGATTGGTTAATACCAAGTGGATCAAAATTAGTAACTTTTTCACCAGCTATATTTGTAATCATAGTTTGAATTTTTGCAGCTGAATTGAGTTTACCATCACTAAACCATACTAATTTACCAATTCCACTTTCAACCCATTTAAGTCCGTAAATTACTCTTGCTACGGTGAAAACAAGCACTAGAAGGGCTATTTTCCCATCCTTTAATTCTGCTTTTACTGCATTAAAATAAGCAGTCATTTGTAAAACCTCCTCTAATTTTGTTTTGGAATTTTAGTGAAACCCAAAAAAAGACGATAAGACCGCTGATTGATTAAATTGGATTCTGCAACTATACCTCCTTGTACTTTTTTGAAATCTGGTTGCTGAATTAGTTAAAATTAAAACAAGCACAAGTTCAGCAATCCGGATATCATTTACACTAGCATACACAATGCAAGAAACATGCCAAGGTAGAACGCAGAGAAAAGTGCAGTTTTTCAAATCAAAATTGTAAACTGGTTAACACCGGTGTTAACAATGATGATAACTTGGTTAACAGTAGGTTACGCCAATCGCTGGAAAGTCCAAGCACCTTTATTAGCTCTTTTGTTAAACAATTTCATTAAATAGTCAAGCAAAAAAGACCCACGTAAATCGTGGGCCCAAAAGGTATTATCCTCAAAATTACCGTAATTGTCCTAAGAACGTACTTAATAACCTCAAATAATGGTTAGCTTCTCTAATTACGTGGTCACCTAACAACGGCAGTATAACAGACCTTATTTTGCATTGAAGGATGCCCTCTGTACCAGCTGCCTTAAAATCCCTCAAGCCAAGTGTTGCCTTAAAGGTTTCGGCACTTAGCCTAGGCAAAATTGTAGTCTGCTCGGTCATTGTGATAGCTTTTTGCATTAACTCGTCAAACTCTTTTCCATACCGATTGGCTGTATCAAACAGAGCGGCTTCTGTAGGATCCAATAACCCTCGAATAAATTTAGAGTGTTCTGCCATAATCTGATCCCAAAAAACCTGCTGATCAATGATGTCCCTTATTATATTAGCTTTCTGCCGCATCTGCAAACTGTTTAACATTTTTAAATAAAAACGTGCTTCGCGTAAAATGTGGTCTATCAATAATGGGTAATTAAAAGTATAGATTTTACAACTTAATATATCTTGAAGAAGTCCTGATTTATATTCTGCTAAAGCAGTCGCTGCTATTATAGCCCTTTGATTTAAGGCTGAAACTTGTTCTACTAACATGACATTAACAGGAGGGTTATAATTACTACCTAGCGAAAATTCCATCCGAGTGATCTCAGTATCAATCTTAACGCCGGAGTAGTATTCCGAAGCTCTCTCGGAGTCGATTGTGAACTTTGTAATCAACTCCCCAGAATTTAGAACTTCCTGACTAATGATCCCGTTGGCCAACATGATCGTTTCCGCAAGTAATCCGCTAAATTCTTCTTTAAAACAATCTGCTTGTTGAGCCAAGGATTGATTAATGGGTGGAAAAGCAGCTTCCATGAAGAATGAATGTTCTTTCATAATTCGCATAAAAAACAAGTTCAATTCCAAAGATTGTCTGACATACTCTTGATTAGTCAGCATAAGTACACTTCCTTTACTTTTGGTGTACTATATTATGCTGAGCAGAAGAAATATGATAATGGTAATTTAAGTCTATCCAATAACAATTTTATCCTCAGGGTACTTGATATTTGCTTGCGCTCTTTTGCGTTGTTGTGTAAGGGCAAAAACAAGGGTTAATGGACCAACTCTTCCCGCAAACATTGTAAAAATAATAGTTCATACAGCCATCTAATCTTTATCCTGTAAGTCCTTCAAAACGTCATTCTTAGCTAGAATAACTAATTCATCTTTAGCCTGAATAATCTCGTCTCCACCAGGAGCAATAACAATATCTGTTCCTCTTTTTATTGCCATGACACTTACCTTATATTTGGCTCTCAAATCTAACTCTGCCAAGGATTTATTTTTAAATTTACTTGGAGCTAAAACTTCTATAACACTATAGCCTGGAGTAAGCTCAATAAAGTCTAAAACATTAGCGGTAACCAAGCTATGCGCTAAACGCAAGCCCATATCTTTTTCCGGATAGACTACCCGGTCAACTCCAATCTTCTCCAAAACCCGCCCGTGTAGAGCAGTCTGAGCCTTTGCAGCTACGTAAGGAATCCCCATGTCTTTTAGCATTAGAGCAATTAAGATACTTGCCTGAATATCATCGCCAATAGCAACTACCGCAACATCAAAATTCCTGACGCCAAGAGCCTTAATCTGTTCTTCATCTCGGCAGTCAGCTATTACAGCATGAGTTACATCATGAGCGATTGACTGTACTGCATTGGCGTTTTTGTCTATGACTAATACTTCGTGTCCTATCGCCGATAAGTTAAGGGCAACGCTAGTCCCAAATCTCCCTAGACCTATTACAACAAATTGCCTCTTCATGTGAGTTCCTCCTACAGATAAATAAATGTCCGATACTCTCTGCATCCAATTATAACAAGCATTTTTTGGATATCTTTCTTTTCCCGCCTCTAGATAAGTCTATATCCAACTCCTGGTTCGGTGATGATATGTTTGGGGCGGGCAAGATCTGTCTCCAGTTTTCGCCGTATTTGTCCTATATAAATCCTGAGGTAATGTCCTTGATTCTCAGTATGAGGTCCCCACACAGCTCGCAGAAGGAAGCTATGTGTAAGAACTTTTCCACTATTGACTGCCAATACTGTCAGCAATTCATATTCAGTAGGGGTTAGTTTGACTTCTTTACCCTCAACTGTGACAACCCTTTTTACTCTATCAATAACCAAATCCTCAAACTTCAAGATTGGTTGATCTACTTGATCTCCCTTGTGTCTTAAACCGGCCCGGATTCTTGCAAGTAACTCTCCCATTCCAAACGGCTTTGTAACGTAGTCATCTGCCCCTAAGTCCAAAGCCTTAACTTTTTCACTTTCATATTCTCGAGCAGAAAGAATAATAATCGGCGTCTTCGACCAGTCTCTAACCGCCTTGATAACATCCAGTCCGTCTAAATCAGGCAGTCCCAGATCTAGGATAATTAAGTCCGGCTTGTGGGTTAGAATGTTACTAATGCCACTCTGTGCATCGGATGCCTCATACACTTCATAACCATGAGCCGATAAGGAAACTTTGAGAAGTCGACGTATTTGGGATTCATCATCTATGACGAGAATTCGCTTACCTGTTTGATCCATGATTAAGAGCCCCCATGTTTAAGGATATTTCTGGAGCGTTTAACTCAAGAGGAAGAACAAAAGTAATGCTGACACTATCATCTGGACAATTTTCTGCCCATATTTTTCCGTCATGAAGCTCTATAATTCCCTTGGAAATTGCTAAACCTAATCCCGTTCCACTTATTTGCCTCGGTGCTCTAACTCTATAAAACTTGTCGAAGATTCGTTCTAAGTCCTCGACAGGTATATGATAACCCCAGTCATGAACAGCTACTTTCATTTCTTTATCACTGGTTCGTACATTCATTACTATCTTGCTCTCCGGGCTAGAATACTTTAAGGCATTATCCAGAAGGTTAACAACCACTTGCTCTATCAGCACAAAATCCACATTGATCAAAGGGATACATTGTGCATAGTCTATCTTAATATACCTGTCTTTTATGATTGGCCCGAGACGTTTAGTTGCAGCCCCGATAATCTCCTCAATCGCACACCAGTCTTTGTTTAGTTTTAACATTCCACTTTCCAAACGTGCCATATCCAGTAGATTATTGACTAAGCGGTTCATTCGCATAGCACCCTGCTGGATGCTTTGCAGCAATTCTATTCGTGATGCTTCATCATATAGATGATTGTATTCCAACAAACTAGTCACTGCACCTATCATTGAGGCTAAAGGGGTCCGCAAATCATGAGATATTGAATTTAGAAGAGCAGTCCTCAGTTTGTCCGATTCACTTAATAATTTTGCTTCCCGAGCAGTTTCAACCAAAGATATCCTGCTTACAGCTAGAGCTGTTAAACCTGCAAAGGCTTCGAGCAAGCGTTGGTGTTCAGGTTGAAGATATCTCTCCTGATTTCTGAGAACAATTCTTATTACCCCACAAATACCTTGTTCGGATATTAGCGGAATGTAAGTACCGGTTACACCACTATGAGTGTCCGTTCCCTTACCTGCAATCTGTTTGTGTTCATAAACCCAAGCTGCAACTGTTCTTTCCCTTTCATCGAAAAAAGGATCTATGCCCGGATTTGAGCAGCATTTTAAAGCCAAAATTCCGTTATTGTCTGGTAATAAGATTGCGACTTGGCCCTCGCTAATTTCCGTTATCTTTCTGACTACATTCTGTAAAACGACATCCAATTCTGATACGGCTGCGATTTCTCGACTTAAAGAGTATAATGCAGAGGTTTGGGCCTCCCGTTTACGGGAACTTTCAATCTGTTCTCTAAGCCTTGTTGATAACCTGCCAATCATGAAAGCAATAAGCAAAAACATCCCGAAGCTAATTAGATAGCGTAAATCATAAACTGTGAATGTCAGTACAGGCGGGACAAAAAAGAAGTCGAAAACCAAGACACCTGCTAGAGCTGCAAAAACTCCGATTTTCAATCCCCATTTAACTGACCCGAATAGTACTGGTAACAAAAAGATCATTGCAATATTGACCAATCCTAGAAAATCAGCTAAATGTTTTGCAACGAGTGTTATCGCAATTATTAACCCTGTTACCTGAATAATTGGCTTAAGCATACCATCACTCTTTCACCCGCTGGCCAAGGCCCCTCTATTCCGTTCAAGCGCATATATGTTTCCATCTGACGGTCTACACGTTGGGCTGCATATCTCATGGAAAGTTCACGTAAAGCATCAAT
>JAJZSC010000210.1 GCA_021849995.1 Bacillota bacterium
CAGGGTCCTGGGAAGGTAAGTCGTTGCCAGGTAAGCAAACTTAGGGACTACGTTGAATAAACGTGGTCTCTTTGTGTTTATGAACATTTTGAAAGTTCGAGTACCGTCCAGGGCTGAGAATACTTGGACCGCAGGGTCCTGGGAAGGTAAGTCGTTGCCAGGTAGCAAACTTAGGGACTACGTTGAATAAATGTGGTCTCTTAGTGTTTATGGACATTGAAAGCTAGGGTTACCTTAAAAAACACAGCGTAGGCACTAATAGAAGGTTTTGTTCACTGCGACATGGAGTGAAGTGAGGGTTCATGACGCTGTAGGTATCATGTAAAGCTAGTTTGTTCAAAAGTCTACAATAAAAATTCTTAGCTTTAAAAAGGTTTATTGTGAACACTGAAGAATACATTAGATATTTATAAGTAAGATTATTCGGAATATTGAACTAAGTTATTTAGCAATAGTAATTTAGTCTAAGCTGTTTTTGGATAAAAGGAGGTTTCAAAATATGAAATTTCCGCGTTTAAAGCTTGGTACTAAAATAGCTCTGCTATCTTTTGGATTAGTACTGTTATCAGTTCTACTAGTAGGTGTAACAATAGTCATATGGATTTCGGATTCCACCGAAGAGGAGATGGGGATGAGAGCTATGGCTATTGCCAGGACATTAGCCCAACTTTCTGCTATCCAGGATAACTTGGGTCAAAAGGGAGGTGAACGGGTTATTCAGCCTATTGCTGAGCGCATTCGCCTGGCAACAGGAGTGGAATATATAGTTGTGTTTGACATGAATAAAATTCGCTATTCCCATCCTCTCGCGGATAGGATCGGAACTCCCTTTGTGGATGGTGATGAAGAACGTGCCCTTCTTCAACAAGAATACCTGTCTAGGGCACGCGGCGTAAGAGGACCTTCAATTCGAGCTTTTGTGCCTGTGCTAACCGATGAAGGTACCAGGCAAGTAGGAGTAGTTGCAGTTGGAGTACTTACTCCGACACTTGCGGAGATTCTTAAAACGATTCGCTATAGACTATATTCATCTTTACTGGTAGGGTTAGCTTTCGGAATAGCGGGATCGTTCTATCTAGCAAGGAATATTAAAAAAAATATGTTTAGGCTTGAGCCAGAGGAAATTGCTAGGGTTTTCGAGGAGCGCGTAGCAATCTTACAGGCGCTCGGCGAGGGAGTAATTGCGGTAAATACAGAGGGAAAGATCACTCTCATAAACAAGGAAGCATGTCGAATTACCGGTACTACAGCTCAGTGTGTGGGGCAGAAAATTGAACAAGTAGTTGGGCATACAGATATATCCTTAATTATTAGGGGTGGAGTGGAATATAATTCGGAACTTTTTATAAATAAGCAATTAGTCCTCGCTAATTTCTTGCCTGTGAGATTAAAAGAGAGAATTGTAGGGGCGGTAATGACCTTTCGGGATAAAACTGATTTTAAGCGATTAGCTGAGGAACTGACCGGAGTCAAGACGTTCATAGAGGCTCTTAGAGTACAGAATCATGAGTATCTGAACAAGCTCCATACTATCGCCGGGTTAATTCAGTTGACAAAGTATCAAGAAGCAAGCGATTATATTTTTGAGGTGACCGAAGAACAGCAAGAAGTAACACAATTTTTAAGCAAGCGTATTCGTAACCCAAGTGTGGCAGGACTTCTACTTGGTAAGTTCAATCGTGCTAAAGAGTTGAAAATTATTCTGAGTTTTGATGAAGACTCCTGCGTAGGCGAATTGCCATCAGAGTTAGAGAGCAGTAACTTAGTAATAATTCTAGGCAATCTCTTGGAAAACGCTTTTGAAGCAGTAGCTGACAAGGATTTGCGGGAGGTTCATTGTTTACTCAGTCAGAGAAAGACAGAATTAGTATGTGCAGTCGAGGATACCGGACATGGTATACGCCTGGAAGATCAAACGCAAATATTTGAGTGGGGATTTACTACTAAAGGTTCTGAGAATCGCGGTATAGGCTTATATATAGTTAAAAAAATAATTAATAAGTTAAATGGGAGTATAGAAATAGAATCGGGTAATTGGGGAACGAGGTTTCAAATTAGGATCCCATTAGGAACAGGGTGTACGGAGTGTTATGAACCTGTTGAGGGGGGATCTGCGTGACGATTATCAACTTAGTGATAGTAGAAGATGATCCGATGGTTATGGCAGTGAATAAGGATTTCATCAATCAGATAGGCGGATTTTCTATTGTAGGTAGTGAAAGAACAGGGCGTAAGGGTATTGAGACGATTAAGAGCATACAACCTAGACTTGTGATTTTAGATATCTATTTACCAGATATGAGTGGAGTTGACCTACTTAAGGAGATGCGGAGACAGGAAGTTCCTGCCGATGTAATTATGATTACTGCAGCTCAGGATGTGGATACAGTTCAAGACTGTTTACGCTTCGGGGTGGTTGATTATATTATTAAGCCTTTTAAGTATGAACGGATTAAGGTTGCACTTGAAAAATACAAAGCTTATGTTAGCAAAGTTAAAGGAAGGGGAAATCTCGTTCAAGAAGAATTGGATAGCTTGATAAATATGTCGCTTCAGGGTGGAGAAGAAACCAGGCTAGGTATTCCTAAGGGGTTGCGGGAAATAACTCTTAAACAGGTTCTTAACTGTCTGGCGGAGAGTGAACGGGGACTTTCAGCTGAAGAAGTGGCTATCGGAGTAGGGTTAGCCCGTGTGACGGCTCGCCGCTATCTGGAATACCTTGAAAGGATTGGGCAGGCTCAGTTGGAATCGCAATACGGTTCAATCGGGCGTCCGATAAATCGCTTTAAAATTATTCAACGCTAAAATACCCTAGCCATTAATTTAATGTTAATGGTTATTAGTTATCGATGATAATCACCTGTGACGATTTTGGTCACGGGTTCTTTTTTTATTAAGACCAAAAAGAACAATATTTACGATATGTTCTAATTATTGTGCAATGGATCGTATCAACATAAAATAGTCTTACAAGTAATAATATTCAGAATATTAAATCTATTATATGTAAGAGGGGGGATTTATGGATAAGACTTTAAGTATAATACTTCGCTTGTGTATAGTGCTTATTTTACTAACTTCAACTGGGTGTAGAACGCGTATCGTCGATAGGCAACAGGTAGCTAAGGATGAAAGAATAGTAATTAGATTTTCTCATGTGGTGGCAGAGAATACTCCAAAAGGACTTGCAGCAAAAAAATTTGCTGAACTGGTTAGAGAGAGAACGAATGGATATGTTGAAGTTCAGGTCTTTCCAGAATCTACTTTGTATAAAGACGGTGAAGAATTAAAGGCTTTGCGAAATGGTGAAGTACAAATCCTGGCACCAGCTACTTCAAAGCTTAGTGAATTGTCGCCGGAGTGGCAGGTACTTGACCTCCCTTATGCATTCCAGAACTCTTCAAGTTTCCATGCGTTCATTGATGGACCTGCGGGACTCCTGCTCTTTGAAAAGCTTCAATCATACGGGTTTCTTGCTTTAGCAGTCTGGGACAATGGTTTTAAACAGATAACCAATAACAAGCGCCCTCTGATTTATCCGAAAGATTTTCGAGGATTAAGCTTCCGGGTAATGCCATCTTCGAGGTTATTGATAGATCAGTTTAACGTTTTTGGAGGATCTGCCAAGCCTATGCCCTTTTCGGATGTGTATAGGGCCCTTAAAGATGGGGAAGTTGACGGTCAGGAAAACTCTATCTCGAATATCTATACCAAAGAATTTAGCTCGTTGCAACGCTATTTAACCCTTAGCAATCATGGATACTTGGCCTATATTGTAATAACTAATGCTCAGTTTTGGAATTCACTTCCCGATTGGATCAAGAATGTTCTTCAAGAAACAATGGCTGAGGTTGAGCTTTGGGAAAGAGAAAAAGCTAAGGAGCTTAATGAAGAGCAACTGAGAATAATCCGCCAACAGGGAAGGGTAGAAATCCATACTCTTTCCGAGGGGGAACGCCAGATTTGGGAAAGTGCTTTTGAACCTTTGTACAGTAAACTCGAAAAAGAAGTTAATCCGGAACTTATTAAATACTTAAGGCAGTTAAAAGAAAAAACAGATTAGTCTTTGATAAATTGATTCAAGGATTTAGGGGGAATAAGTGTAGAGGAGAATTTTAAGACGATTGAGGAGGATAAAAATGCTTAAAAGAAAAGTTCTAGCGGTAATTGTGGGTGCCTTTGTCATTGTTACATTAGGAATTGGCTGCGGAACATCAAAGCCTGCTAATAATGGAGGTAAGGAAGCACCTATTATCGTGAAATTCTCGCATGTAACGACGGCTGATTCCCCGAAAGGAAAGTCTGCCGATAAGTTCAAACAGCTGGCAGAACAAAAGACCAATGGTAAGGTAAAAGTAGAAGTCTATCCATCATCCCAGCTCTATGGCGATAAGGAAGAGTTGGAAGCCGTGCAGGCTGGTAACGTTCATATTATTGCTCCGTCCGTGACTAAATTGGTAGGAATGAACCCTCAATTCCAATATGTTGACCTTCCATTCCTTTTCCCAACGAAAGAGGCTGTCTATAAGTTCTGGGAGACGGAAGAGAACAAAAAACTCATGAATAGTTTGGATAAGTTCAACCTGCGGGGCTTAGCTATGTGGCCCAATGGTTTCAAACAATTTACGGCAAACAAACGTCCTTTGGTTACCCCGGAAGATTTTAAAGGATTAAAATTCAGGACTCAGGCTGGTAAAGTTCTTGATGCTCAGTTCAAAGCCCTTGGAGCAGGTTCAGCAACAATTGCCTTTGGAGAAACTTATGCTGCCTTGCAACAAGGAACTGTGGATGGACAAGAAAACACTTTCAATAATATCGATACCCAGAAATACCAGGAAGTTCAGAAATATCTCACGGTAACTAATCATGGCAGGATCGATTACATGATTATTGTTAACAAGACTTTCTGGGATAAACTCCCGGAAGATATTCGAAAAGCGTTAGATGAAGCTATGGTGGAAGCTACAAAATATGCTGTACAACAAGCTGACGAGTTAGATCAAAAGAGTATGGAAAACCTTAAGAAGGGCGGTAAGATGCAGTTTACTGAATTTACTACAGAGCAACTAGCGGTTTTCCAAAAGACTATGGAGTCAGTTTATAGCCAATTTGAATCCGTAATCGGCAAGGATATTATTGACGCTGCCAAAAAGGCCTCTAAAAAATAAATATAGAGTTCACGAAATAAGGGATAGGGGCCAGAGTTTTGTCTAACGGTGGCCCCTTCATTCCAAAAAGTAGTTTCTCTAACGATCTAGCTTAAGGGGGGGAAATCATGAAAAGATTTTGGCAGGTTTTTGAGTTTGTTGAGGACATTGTTTCCGGAGGATTACTTTTTTGTGGTGTCAGTCTCATTTTCTATGGTGTAATTATGCGTTACTATTTTGATGCTCCAAAGTCCTGGGTCGATGAGGTTTCTCAGTACTTGATCATTTGGGGGACTTTAATCGGTACAAGTGTGGCTTTACGCAATAATCACCATATCAAAGTGGATATGCTCTTTGACCGTCTGCCTTCAAGAGTTCAGTATTATGTTACACTTTTTGCCCATACAGTAGGGATTGCGTTCAGTCTTTTTATAACCTACTATGGCTTCACTCTTGTACAGTTCACTCACAGGACGGGTCAGCGTTCGACAGATGTAGGAATTCCACTATTTATCGTATATAGTATATTGCCGCTTATGGGAGGGCTTTTAACCTTGCGGTTCACAGTCAAGCTGTATGAGACAGCCCGTCTTAACGTTAAAGAATGGATCGCCGAGCGGGCAGAAAGGATGAAGTCCTATGACGGTAGCACTGCTCTTTAGCCTTTTCATTGTCTTATTTCTATTGAATGTGCCAATTGCAATCAGCTTAGCGATGTCGACAATTGTAGTGATTATGACCACTAGTGACTTCAACCTCATGATGCTTCCCCAGCGTATGTTTGCCGGGCTTAATTCTGCGCCGCTTATGGCAATTCCGGGTTATGTACTGGCTGGTGTCTTAATGTCGAGGGGCGGGATTTCCAAGTATTTAATTAATAGTTTACGAGCTTGGATAGGGCATTTGCCAGGAGGGCTTTCTGTTGTAACTATTCTCGCCTGCATGATATTTGCGGCAATTTCCGGTTCGAGCCCGGCTACAGCTGCCGCGATAGGAGCTATTATGCTTCCAGCTCTGCTCAAGGGGGGGTACCCAAAACGTTATGCCATGGGCTTAATCGCTGCTTCCGGTACGCTGGGAAT
>JAJZSC010000211.1 GCA_021849995.1 Bacillota bacterium
GAAATAGTTAAAAAGTTCTATAATATCTTCTCGTCTTTCCCTTAATGGTAAGGTCTGTAAATTCAAGACATTTAACCGGTAATAAAGATCACTCCTGAATTCCCCTTTTTCCGAAGCCTCCAACAAGTCACTATTTGTAGCCGCTATTACCCTCACATCTATTTGGACAACCTTATTAGAGCCAATCCTCCATACTTCTTTTTCCTGGAGTACTCTTAAAAGATTGGCTTGGAGACTTTTCGAAATCGATCCTATTTCATCAAGAAAGATGGTTCCTTTATGGGCTAACTCGAAAAAACCAATTTTCCCTCCTTTTTTAGCACCGGTAAAAGCACCTTCCTCATAACCAAAAAGTTCGCTTTCCAGTAAGTGCTCAGGAATGGCGGAACAGTTTACGGCCACAAACGGATAATCCTTTCTCTTGCTGGCATTATGGATACTCTGAGCCAAAATCTCTTTACCCGTTCCCGATTCTCCAGTTATGAGAATAGTAGAATCAGTTTCAGAGTATTTTTTTGCTTTAGCTATTAGTTTTTTTACTCCCTCGTTGGAGCCTATATAGTTATCAAAAGTATACTTGGCCACAAGTCCTTTTTTGTAAATTTCGGAGCGAATTTTCATTTCCCAGTCCTGGATTTTACTTATGTCTTGAAAGGTGGCAACTGTACCTAAAACCTCATCCTGAATTTTGATGGGAACCCTATTTGTTATTATTGTAGTATTTTTCAACTTCTGTAACGTGCCTAATTGGGGTTCACCACTTGAAGCAACCTCTATCAGACCCGTTGTAGGTATGAATTTGTCGGCTCTATTATTTAGAATATCTGACGCTTGGATTCCCATTATTTCTTCAGCAGCAGGATTAAAGACCTTAACTATTCCTTTTAAGTCAGTAACAATAATTCCATCGTAAGAAAAATTAATTATATGGTTCAATCTTTCCGCCTCTAACATCTTCTCCCGGGAAAGGTTATATATTCCTACAGCGTTACTTATGACCTGCCTGACAGTTTCTGCAGAGGTCTGTAAAAGAATACCACGTCGCCCAAGCTCTTCAGCATATTGTTTTGTGAGAATTCCTCCGATAATGACCTCTGCTCCTTGAGCAATAGCTTTTTCCACCATTTTGTTTAATTCATCGCTATCCTCATAGGATGTCATATATAAAAGATTAATATGAAAAATTTCCGAGATTAACTTGATGTTGAAAGCCACCGGTTCATAAATAATGAGGGCAATATTTTTTGAGAATTTACTGGCCTCATTAACTGCGTAAAGAATATCAAAAGATGTAACATCACAGTTAATAACAGGAATTTTGGAACTCTTGGAAATAGCCCTATAGGTAGCTCCTCTGCTGATTACTATATCGTACTTTTCATTTTCAAGTTGCCTGACTGTGTCAACGGCAGCCTCAAAAGCAGCAGAATAAACATCAACTTTAATATCCATTTGTATGGATACATCTTTTACCAAGGCCGTTAATTCCTGATAAGGAGAGATGAAGGCAATTTTCATTAATTAAAACACTCCTCGATAATACAGATAGCTCAAATTTTATTTTATCATTAATTCATTTGATTAGATTTTTTATTAGTTTACACATATTTGGAAAAAGTTTAACAAATATCAATATCAGTAGATAATAATAGACTGTACTTAAAACTTTATGGATAACCATGTTGCTAGGGCCTACCATGATAGGAATAAAAAAATAGCCATGCAAAAACAGCATGGCGTCTGGAATAAAATATTTGTGCATCATTTGTGCTGCATTTGGGTTTTCCGGCGCTGCACAAAATCATTTAAAAGTCAGAGTTGGTGCGGAAGAAGGGACTTGAACCCCCACGGTTTCCCGCTGGAACCTAAATCCAGTGCGTCTGCCAGTTCCGCCACTTCCGCAAAAAATATAACCATTTACAAGGGGTTTTTACACCTTGGACACTTTTGAATCCACTTTCCAGCATACAAAGCACATCGTTTTACGACACTCTGGATTCATGCGTCGAAAAGAATTGTAACATAAATTTAATATGATGACAAGCTTTTAATAAAGTCCATTTTTTCCTTGTTTTGCATTTCAAAATATCTCCAAATGAAGAAAATTGATTAGGTTCTAAATTGATAAACTAAATACAACTAACTAAGCCACCGGTATATGACTACCGGCGGCTTAATCAATCTAGAGACTTATTTTAATCTGAAATTTTCTGGATTATCTATTTTTACCCTGGTTGTCCTTACCTTTTCCCTCTTCCCGGTCATTATCATCATTTTCATCTTCGTCATGGCCTTTTTTATTTTCTTTCTTATATTCATCTTTATGTTCTTGCTTATATTCGGCTTTTCCTTCTTGCTTTAACTCTTTCTCGATCTCTTTTAAGTCTTTCCGGACTTCTTTTTCAAGTTCTTTGGCCATTTTTTCATTGCTGTTGTTATTTTCTTTTTCTACTTTTTTACTGCTAGTTTCTTGCTCTGCTTTATTTTGACCATTTTTCACTGTAGTAGCTTGTTTAACTGCCATGGTACTTGTACTTTGCTGTTGGTTAGACTGAGCAGAAGTTTGCTGGTTCGCACTTAGATCTACTACGACATCTGTTCCTGCTTGATTAGTTCCTGTCTGATTTTGCTGAGCTGTTTGTTCATCAGACTTCACCATGCCACGCATTTTTTTATATTGTTTTTCAATTTTCTTTTGCTCTTCTTTTTCCATTTTTGTAACAGCTTTTTCCATAGAGCGGACTACGTTAAGGGCAATCTTTTGAGCAGCTTGTGGAGGAACCTTCTCTAACAATCCACCCAAAACTACAATGTTGTTGACATTTCTCTTTTCAAGAGCCTGTTGAAGCTTCTGAGCAGACTCAGAGTTGGGATCTTTTAACTCAGTTAAGAATTCCTGAGCCCTTTGAACTTTAGTTGAGTAAGCTTCCAAAGCTTTCTGGGCTTCTTCTTTTTTACCCTCTTCCATCATTTTGTTAGCTGCAGCCAAATCCTCAAGGGCCTGGCGTTCTAACAGATCGGATTTTTTAGCAGGATCAAAGGTCAAGGCTACTTGAAGCTTTTCAATAAAGTTAGTAAACCAATAAAACGGAGAAGTTGGAAGTGTTCCCGGATCTACTGGCTTGCCATCTTCATCTACAACAGGCGGGGCAGTGGTGTCGGTAGAACTGTTATTAGTCGAAGTATTGTCTGTAGCTGGGGATGTTGTTGTACTATCATTTGTTGTACTATCATTTGTTGTCCCTGAATTTTCAGCAGTTGCAGTAGTAGTCGTAGCAGTCGAAGTCGTAGTGCCGGTAGTTGCTGTGGAATTCGTACCTTGATTTTGTTCGGTAGTCGTAGTGGTTGCTCCTGCCTGGGTAGAATCAGTGGCGGTTATAGTTACAGTGTCAGTCGGTGTAGTAGTTTCTGCCAAAGCCAAACCTGAACCAAAGGGAAAGGCTAACAAAGTGGCTGTAATGGCGATAGCAATTTGTTTTCTCATATCGGGTCACTCCTTCAAAATAATTTCTTAAGTATTTTTCATTATGGGGGATCTCGATCCTCTCATAATTTAAGTACGGATGTCCAATTCGATTTTTAGGGGGCTAAAAAGAAAAACAGTGGCATTTTTTAAATAAAAGCCACTGAAAATAGTTAAAAGCATTGAAATAGATAAAAGCACTGAAATTGATAGAAATATTTTGATTATTAGAAACACCTTACTGATAAAAATACTTTGTTTCAAATCATATTTGCACCTAATTTACGCATTGGCTTATGGCTCTGAACCAGCCTTAGGCGCACATTGGAGCTTTTAAGAGGCTGCACTGTATAGGCTAAATATGTCTCTATAGTATAGAGTGCCCAGATTAGCCTTGCAGAACGTGAGCTTACTTCTCCTTTGAGAAGCTCTTCCAGTTTGTTTTTGTTAACGTAATTCAGCATTCTTGCCTTGGAATCAAGTAAGACATTTCTCATCTCCTGCCGAAATTCGTGCATCAGCCATGCCGTAATTGGTACAGGAAATCCATTTTTAGGCCTATCAACAATTTCTTTAGGCAATAACTGTTTTAAGGCCTGGCGCAATACTGCTTTGCTTTGATTGGAATGGAGTTTCAGTTGGTAGGGCAAGCTAGCTCCCAGTTCAACCAGATGCTGATCCAGGTATGGAAGACGCATCTCCAAGCTATGCCTCATTGTCATCTTATCAGATTTCATCAGAGTATTTTCTGGAAGCCAGGACAACAAGTCAAATCTGAGCATTCTCTCTTCTTCGGCATAACCTGGCAACTCCAAAATATTTCGAGCTGGACAACTTTGATTAAGACTAGCAAGTTCTGCTTTTAGGTCAAGCGTGTATAACTCTTGCTTTTGACTTTCTTTTAAGAGTCCACCTACTCCAAAGTATCGTTCACCTAGCGACAGAGAAAAGCGCTTGGTTTTAGTTGGAAATCCTCTTTCTGCCAAAGCTTTGACCCACTCCGGAAGACTATGGTATTTTCGATAGTTGCCTGGTTCCAAGTAAGTAGTGTACCCACCAAACAGTTCGTCCGCACCCTCACCCGAAATAACTACCTTCTCTCCTTGTGCTGCTGCAAATTCCGATAAGAAATGTAAGGGGATTGCGGTTGGATCAGCAATTGGCTCATCCATTACTGTTAAGATCCAAGTCAAGTTCTTCTTAACTTCTTCTAGGGTAACGATTCTCTCAAAATGACAAGTATTTAGAAGCTTTGCAGCGGCACTTGCCTGCTCAAGCTCAGAGTAGTAGCGAAAATCCCTGGTCTGAGACGGCCTTTCAAAGCCTATTGCATAAGTGCGCGCCGGCTCAGAATAATTCTTGTTATGCAAGGCAACCAAGCCAGCGGAATCCAAGCCACCACTAAAAAAATAGGCAGCTGGGACTTCTTCCGGCCAACGAATTTTTAAGGCTTCCTCTAACGCATCGCGGACAGCACCAGCCGCTTGGTTAAAATCATACGAATTATTTAGGTCAGGGATTTGCCAGTAGGAATATGCCTTTGTTTCAACTACCGATCTTTTTAAATTCGCTGCCAAAAGAGTCCCAGGTTCTAGTTTATATATTTCTTGAAAGATGGTATAAGGGGCTGGTACGTAACGATAACTAAGGTACTGGTCCAAAGCAAACAGGTCAACTTCCGGGGCACTCTCACCAATCAACAAACTTCTAAGTTCGGAAGCAAAAGCGAGTCCATTGTGCCGGTATCTTAGATATAAGGGTTTTACACCCAAACGGTCCCGGACAAGCAGCAGTTTGTGTTTCTTATCATCCCAAAGAGCTATGGCAAATGTTCCTCTTAATTTAGAAGGAAAATCCATACCGAATTCTTCATATAAATGGGGTATCACTTCTCCATCTCCAGCCTGCCTTAGGGAATGACCCCTGGCTTGAAGCATCTCTCTTAGCTCTTTGTAATTATATATCTCTCCGTTAAAGACAACCTGAATATGTTCTGTCTCATTCTTAATCGGCTGTCGTCCACCAGCCCTATCAACTATCGCTAACCTTCTAATCCCAAGAGCCAGAGTAGGAGAATAGAAAAAAGCTTCTTGATCCGGCCCACGATGTTCTAACGAAAAAGTCATCCGCTTTATTCGTTCAGGATCTACAAATTCAACCTGACCAAACAATCCGCATATTCCACACATAATTTAACTGTTTCCTCCTCAATCTTTAAAACCAGTACTTTCTATCAATTGAGGATTTCCTTGGAAAGCAGATAATATGCAAGGAATACGAAAATTTAAATTTCAGTAAATCAAGGAACACTTTCTGAAAGTCATGTCGACTGAAAAATCAAATCTCCTATTGTTTTAATTTAGGTAGTCATTATTCAGGATGGTATCAACAATCGCTCTAAGGTTACTGTTACGTACCCTCAGGGGTACCGCGCACTCAGGACCAATGATCTGAACACCGTCCTTCAGAGCGTCTATCACTTCCTTTGCTACTTTTTGTACTGTTCCTGTAAGCAATGTTTCAACATTATTTATATTTCCGGAGAGTGAAATCTTTCCTCTCACAGCAGCTACGGCATCATTGGCCTTTACCTTGGAATCAAAATGAAAATTTTTAAAGCCAGCTCCAGCTATATACCCCATCCTGTCTAAAGTATTTCCACAGATATGCAAAATAGTTGGACCATCTATCCT
This sequence comes from Bacillota bacterium, assembly GCA_021849995.1. GTDB lineage: Bacteria > Bacillota > Desulfitobacteriia > Desulfitobacteriales > Desulfitobacteriaceae > JAJZSC01. The sequence goes on from JAJZSC010000211.1 coordinate 6,157, forward strand.
CTCATTTATTATTTTGTGAATAGGCAGTAAATAGTCTCTATAGGCATAGGGTCCCACCAGATCACATGTAGC
>JAJZSC010000212.1 GCA_021849995.1 Bacillota bacterium
AGAATACCATAGATCTCAAGGAACGCTATGAATTAGTGATTGTGGGCTGTGGTCCGGCGGGAATGTCGGCAGCCCTTAATGCCAAAATCAGACGTCGGGACTTTGTACTGCTAGGGACAGAATTCTGCAGTCCTAAACTCTCTAAGGCCCCACAGGTAGACAACTGGCTGGGGTTTCCGGAGATGAACGGTGAGGAGATGAGGCAAAGGTTCTTTGATCATCTGAAACAAATGGAAATAAGTATTGTTCCATTCAAGGTGAATAATATTTTTCCCGGTCCACCCTTTACCATAGTGGGTAGTGAGAAGTCCCTGGAGGCAGATGCTGTTATTTTGGCTACAGGTGTTTCAGCCCAAAAGCTATTTCCCGGGGAAGTTGAGCTTTTAGGCAAAGGGGTTGGCTATTGTGCCACTTGTGATGGCCCGCTCTACCGCAATAAGAAGGTTGCTATTATTGGGTATAATGAGGAAGCTGAAGATGAGGCCAATTTTATGGCCGATATTTGCTCAAATGTCTACTATGTTCCGTATTATACGAATATAAAGAACTTAGACCAGAGAATAGAAGTTAAAAATCAGAAGGTCAAGGAAATAAGAGGACAAGATAAAGTTGATTACCTGGCACTAGCTGATCAGGAACTGGAAGTGGATGGAGTATTCATTTTAAGGGATGTAATCCCCGCAGAACAACTCGTGCCTGGTCTGGAAATGACTAATGGAATAGTCAAAGTCAGCCATGACTTAGAAACTAATATTTCTGGTTTATTTGCAGCAGGTGACTGCACCGGACAGCCTTATCAACTCATAAAAGCAGCTGGTGAAGGTGGAACAGCCGCCCTGAACGCGATAAAATATCTTGACTCTAAAAAGGTCTCTATGGCTGCAAAATAAAACAAGCCTGAATACGATGGATTATCGTAAAAGCCATATTTCCATTGACTCAGGGCATCATGCCGAGTAAAATTACTTTATTGATATACCGTAAGGGGGTAACAGTATAGAAGTATGAGGGTATAAGAGTAATGGGCGTGGGGGATGAGATGTGAGCGTTTTTGAAATTATTGATAGATATAGCCAGGAGAGGGATTCAAATTTAAGTTGTGGAAACAACTTAGGCTATTTAGCAGTTTCTTTAGGAGAGAGTATAGTAGATCTGGGATGCGGACGAGGGCTGGAAGCGATTGAGGTCGCCAAACTGGTTGGAGATAAAGGTTATGTCTGGGGAGTAGATATAACCCCGAGGATGATTGAATTAGCCCGAAAAAACGCAGGATTGCATAAAGCAAATAATATCTCCTTTTTGGTCGGGCTAATGGATGATCTTCCGTTTAAAGATAATAGTGTTGATGCTGTACTAAGTAATTGTGCTATTAACCATGTTGAAGACAAAGCAGCAGTTTACAGGGAAATCCACCGCATTCTTAAACCTGGTGGAAGGTTTGTGGTGTCCGATATTATGACTGATGAACCCCTGCCTCCTGAGATCAAATCAGATCCACAGGCGATTGCCTCTTGTTTTGGAGGTGCAATTACCGTAAAGGAATACCAGCATGCCCTGCTTTCAGCTGGCTTTTCTGAGGTGAGAGTCTTGAAGGAAAAGCGTTATACCAAGAATGGATATGACATGATCAGTAGGACTTTCACCAGCCGAAAACCTGAACTGGATGATTTGAGAGGGGGTGAATTTTAATGCGTCCGTTAACAAAAACTTCTTCAGCTTGTTGTACTAATGTGGCATTAACTATAGCACAATGTTGTTCCAAATCATCAAAGATTGTAGCTGGATGTCACGACTGATTCTAAAAATAAGTTTTATTTTAAATGGCAAAATATAAACCAGCTCCTGCGAAGAAACTATAAGGTTAAAGCGTAAGAAGTGGTTAACTTATGCCCGCTAGAACAAAAAAGTAATTTTAGACGTTAAATTAATGGCGGCAGAAGTCTGTCGCCATTTAAGTTAAATGTTGCTGAAGATAAATATTTTAAAAGGGGTGGGCTATGTACTACAGTTTATACAATTTAATTCTGCCCATTAAAAAAAGCACAAAATACCCGTATGCTATTATGAATTCTCTATCAGGTGCTTTTGACCTGATGGAAACAAAGGACTATGAAAGGATTCAGGCCCTGAAAGAAGGTAAGGATATTCCTGACCGGGAATTATTAAGTTATCTCTTAAGCAGGGGGTATATATATAATAGCCTGGAGGAAGAACAGCTAAGGCTTTCCTCCAGGTGGAATGAGTTTAGTGAAGCTTTGCAAGACACACCCCCACAGGTTCTGCTAGTTCCCGCCTATACTTGTAATCTTGATTGTTTGTACTGCTATCAGAAGGGAATCAAGCATAAAAAAGATCTGATCAGCAAGGAAACAGTTGATGCCTTTTACGATTATTTAGAGGAAAGATATCCAACAAAAAAACCATTTATAACTCTGTTCGGTGGTGAGCCATTAAACGGTTCAATAAGACAAAAGGAAATAATGAATTATATAGTCCAAAAAGCAGCTAAGGGCGGATACCCAATTGCCGCAGTCTCAAATGGATTTGATTTGGTGAGTTATCTTGATTTGTTGCAGCAGGCAGAACTAAAAGAGCTTCAGATAACTCTTGATGGCCCAAAAGCGGTCCATGACCAAAGAAGGCATACTGCCGGAGGGGTTGGAACTTATGATAGAATTTTTGCCGGTCTGAAAGAGGCTATAGAGCGGGGAATCCCGATCAATATGCGGGTTGTAGTTGATAAAACCAATTACGAAAGTCTGGTGGAGCTAGCTGAGGCGTTGGAGGAACAGGGTTGGTTAGACCTTCCTGCTGAAAAGTTTAAGACACAAATCGGCCGCAACTATGAATTGTTTGAATGTTATGCCGCACCCCAGCACCTGCTCGGACAGGCTGAACATTGGGCAATGTTCGTTGAATTAGCCGACAAGTATCCTATTTTGAAGAAGCTTCATACCCCTGAGTTTAAAGGTATTCATTATCTGGTACAGACAGGGGAACTTTATCTTCCTTCGTATGATACTTGTCCAGCCTGCAAGACGGAATGGGTATTTGATTTATATGGGGATATTTATGGCTGTACAGCAACAACTGGGCAGGATGAATTCAAACTGGGAACTTTCTATCCCGAGAAAACTCTAAATCAACAGTCTGTCTCGGAATGGCAGGAACGAAGCATTTTAACTATTCCTGAGTGTAAAGGTTGTGAAGTGAGCCTGATCTGCGGCGGGGGATGTGGTGCAGTAGCCAAAAGCAAGACCGGTAAGGTGTTGGCACCCGATTGTCGCCCAATAAAGGAAATCCTTGAATTAGGAGTAAATTATTATTCGGACAACTTATTGAATATGGGTTTTTAGAAAAATCGTAAATCTAAAGGGGGTAAATTTGTGCCTAGTTACGATTTAGTTTGTGAAAAGTGCGGTCATAAGTTCAGTGTTTTTTGCAGTATAAGTCAAAAGGAAAACCAAAAGTGCCCTGAGTGTGATAGTAACGATATTTCCCAGCGTTTCACAACTGTAAATATTGGGGGCAAGTCTTCTGGCAGTTCTTGTGGTACTTCTAGCTTTGGCTGAGGGAGTTAGCCCTTGGAGACCGGGTGTCTCCGGAAACTTACAAAAATACCCTCTTAGAGATTGGGGGAATATAGGTGCCTGCTTTAATTATTGAGAAACTTTGCAGGGGTTGCCAGAGATGTATTCATGTATGTGAAAATAAGGCTATCAAACTGATAGCCCATACTCCGGTTGTTCAATCGGATTTGTGTGATGAATGTGAAGCTTGTATGGAGGTTTGTATGCAAGGGGCGATTACCATTTCTGCATCGGAATCTAAGTAGCGTGAATCAGGAAGCTTAGTCTAGGGCAACATCGTGAAGTGCTGTTTTAAGGAGACGTGGCATGGTTCCACGGCCTTACTGTAAAACGAGATGAATTTATTTTGTTAAGAGCAAGTATAGCTCATCTACAGAAAACTAGTAGATATTATAAAGTAAGAAAAGAGGAATTAAAGACACGCTATCGAAAGATTACGATAGCGTGTCTTTTGGCACTTTTTAGGTGAAGCTATCTGAATGAATATTTGTGCACTTCCCTGGCCAAGTTTTCACAAATTCTAGTTGTTGCGGGGTGTTAGATATGAAAGATTTTCACAGCACCAGTATTGAAGAGCTCCAGCGAGAGAATAGATGGCTTAAAACGGTACTGGATGCTATTCACGAAGGCGTACAACTTAGTAATAAGGAGGGTGTGGCGGTTTTCTATAATAAGGCTTGTGAACGATTTGAAGGCTTGAGCCGCGAAGATGTTTTAGGGAAAAAAATAACAGAAGTATATGACGTGACTGAAGAAACTAGCGTCCATTTAAATGTTCTACGTACAGGAAAGCCCGTAGTCGAACAGTATCACCAGTATAATACATCTGACGGAAAAAGGGTTGACGTTATAGCCAGCACCTACCCCTATTATGAAGGGGATGAGATTGTAGGCGTATATTCAATAAACCGCGATGTTACTAAAATGAAGGAATTTTTGGACAGAACCATCGAACTGCAAAAACGTCTGAGTTCGGGTAAAAAGAGCCAAGTTAAAAGTAATGGAACCTGCTTTACTTTTGATGACATTATTGGATCCAGTGAAACTATCAGGCAGGTTATCGCCTCAGCAAGGAAGATTGCGCGCAACAATTCTTCTGTTTTGATTTATGGTGAGACTGGTACGGGAAAAGAACTTTTTGCGCAGAGCATCCATAATGCCAGTATATATTCCGGCGGCCCCTTTATTGCAATTAACTGTGCTGCCATTCCGGAAACCTTGCTTGAGAGTCTGCTGTTTGGCGCGGTCAAAGGTGCTTTTACCGGGGCAGTAGAAGCCCCCGGTCTATTTGAACAGGCCGAAAACGGCACGTTGTTTTTAGATGAGATCAATTCAATGGGCTTACATCTCCAGGCCAAGCTTTTAAGGGTTATTCAGGATAAAGCTGTACGTAGAATTGGCGACAGTGCTCAGAAAACTGTAAATTGCAGGATAATAAGTTCGACCAACAAAGAACCTTTAGAAGCCGTTAAGGATCAGCAGATCAGACAGGACCTCTACTACCGCTTGGCGGCAGTAACTTTACATATTCCGCCTCTCAGGGAAAGAAGTGAGGATATAGCCGTTTTATCCAAATCTTTTTTAAGCAAATACAATAAACAGTTTGGAACTTCTATTGAAAAAATTTCAAATCAATTGCTTGAGTTGTTCTTGAAGCACCCTTGGCCTGGAAATGTCAGGGAGCTGGAGCACGTAATTGAAAGTGCCATGAATATGGTTGATTTTGACGAGAAGACCTTGAATATCGAGCGGTTACCTTTGTATTTGCGCAAAAGGTTTGATGGTCAAACCTATAATTATCAGGCACTGGTAAAAACAAACGGCAATCTCAGTGAAATGCTGCAGCAAGTTGAAAAGAAAATAATTGAAGATACATTGGGTAAAAATGGGGGTAATATTTCAAAGACCGCGCAGGATCTTGGTATTTTCAGACAAGCGCTCCAATATAGGATTAAAAGGTATAACATCAAGATTAATGAAATAAAGCATTTTAACACTCACTATTAAAAGGAGCAACATATTATTGCGCAAGTAATAGGATATTGCAGGGAACAATATCCTGCTTTTGTAATGACTTGTACAAGTAGGCAATGGAGAATTGCGTTTATGACTTGAATAGTCACATTTACAAATCTCTAATTCCCGCTTACTTTAGTAGTCTAGCGAAATTCAAGGGTTTGGTATAATTTTTGCAAGTATTTTCTAATGTAGTTTTCTATTACAGTAAGTTGAAAAATCAACAAACACAAGGACTAATGATTTAGGGAGGAAAGAAGATCATGGTAACTTATGGAGATCTAGCTCAGAGTGTCATTTCAGGTAAGGCAGATCAGGTAAAGGAACAAGTTAAGAGCCTTCTAACAGCAGGAAATAGCCCTTTAGAAATTATTAACGAAGGATTAATAGCCGGAATGAATGTAGTAGGAGCTCGGTTTAAAGCTGGCGATATGTATGTACCTGAGGTACTTATGTCAGCACGGAGTATGAGTGCAGGAGTTGAGATCGTCAAGCCTTTGATTGCGGATGCCGATTTGAAAAGTCAGGGTAAAGTGTTACTGGGTACAGTAAAAGGCGACCTTCATGATATTGGCAAGAACCTTGTTCGCATCATGATGGAAAGTAGTGGT
>JAJZSC010000213.1 GCA_021849995.1 Bacillota bacterium
AATCCAATTCGATTGCCTGGCTAGCGCATCGCCTTTCTGGGCTACATAATGTTCGTAATGAAAAGATCTTCAAATCCGTGATCGTGGTGACAGACCGCAAGGTGCTGGATAATCAGTTGCAGGATACGATCTTTCAGTTTGACCACAGGCTCGGCGTCGTTGAGAAGATCGACAAGGATTCCGCGCAGCTGAAAGATGCGATTAACTCCGGCAAGGCAATCATCATTACCACTTTGCAGAAGTTTCCGGTGATCTATAAGGAAATCATCGGCGGCGATAACAATTTTGCCATTATCGTGGATGAGGCTCATTCTTCACAGAGCGGGGATGCCGCCAAGAAGCTGAAAAAGGCGTTGGCTAATACGGAGAGCATCCTGGAAGAGTACGCCCGGATGGAAAACGAGGACGAAACCCAGCGCAAGGACGATGAGGATAAACTGCTGGATGAATTGGCTGCACATGGTCAGCACCAAAACTTGTCCTTCTTCGCCTTTACGGCGACCCCTAAGGACAAGACTCTGCAGATGTTTGGTGAAAAGCAAGCCGATGGCAAATTCAAGGCTTTTCATATCTATTCCATGCAGCAGGCTATTGAAGAGGGTTTTATTCTCGATGTGCTAAAGCATTACATAACTTACAATCATTACTTCGAGATCGTCAAACAGGTGGAGGATGATCCGGAACTCGATAGTTCGCGGGGGGCGACGGCGATTCGCAGTTTTGAATCGTTGCATCCACACAACCTAGCCCAGAAGACCGTCGTGATGGTGGAGCATTTCCGTTCCATCACCAAAACTAAACTAGGCGGCCGAGCCAAGGCTATGGTTGTCACCACTTCCCGGTTGCATGCAGTCAGGTACCTGCAGGAATTCAGGCGATATATCAAGGAAAAAAACTATACTGATCTAGAGGTGTTGGTCGCTTTTTCCGGAAAGGTCAATGACGATGGGGAGGAATACACGGAAGAAAAACTTAACAAGAATACTAAAGGTAAAAGCATTAAGGAAAAGCAGCTGCCGGAGTATTTTGCGTCCGATGAATTCAATATGCTGATCGTCGCCGAAAAATATCAGACTGGCTTTGACGAGCCATTGCTGCACACCATGTTTGTGGACAAGAAGCTATCTGGAGTGAAGGCTGTGCAGACCTTGTCCCGTTTAAACCGCATGACTCCAGGCAAAGAGGACACCTTCGTGCTTGATTTTGTCAACACCGCAGAAGAGATTAAGATCTCCTTTGAGCCATTTTACAAGGCAACCATTCTCACGGAGGAAGCAAGTCCTAATATTATCTATGATATTAAAAACAAACTGGATGACTACCGTCTCTGGCAGCAATCTGAGATTGAACAGTTTACCAAAATCTATTACAAGTCGACCGACCAGGAAATGCCCGATCTGGGTAAATTGTCGGCTTCATTGCAGCCGGCACTCGATCGTTTAGCGGATAAGGATGAAAAAGAGCAAGAAGAGATTAAAACCGGCCTGGCCCGCTTTAACCGGCTCTATGCCTTTATCACGCAGGTCTGCAGGATGTTTGATATCGAGATGCAGAAGTTTAGTGTTTATGCCAAATTTCTCATGAAGATGATACCCAAGGGCAAGCTTGAAAAGATAAAAGTTGACGATAAGGTATTGCTTGAGAAATATAAACTGGAGAAAAACTTTGAGGGCTTCATCCTTTTGGAAGGCGGTTCCGAGCTAGGGCCTGCAAAGGGGCATATAGGTGGCAAGGATAAGAAAAAGGAAACGTTATCCGCCATTATCGAAAAAATTAACTTGCGTTTTGGCACTGACTTTTCGGAAATGGACAAGGTGCTGGCCCAGTTGACCCAGGACTTCATGGCGGATAAACGGCTTGTTGATCTGGCTCGAAACAATCCGCAATCAACGTTTGAAAAGATCTTTGAACAGGAATTCATGGATGTTGCGGCGCTTCGCTACGAACAAAATGAAGAGTTTTTCGTCAGGATGTTTAAAGATGAGGAGTTCATGAGTGAGGTTATCCGGATGATGCTGCCGGAAGTTTATCGAAGGCTGAGAAAGAAGAAAGATTGAAAAATAATGTTCAACATCAGTCAGCGCGCCGGCTCTGGCTATGCATGCAAGCGTCCCGAGGCCGTGACTCGCCGCACGTTCGTAGAACGGGTCAGTCTGGTAAGTTGGCCGCTTGCTAATTTTACTGACCTAGGACCCTTAGTGGCGAAGATTGTTGCCAAGGAAAAGTATTGTGGAGTGATATACATGCAAACAGGAGAAGAAAAGTTGTGGTATCAAAGATTTCATGAAGATATAAGTAAGTGGCATATGCAGAGTATGGAGCAGGCTCCATATGTAATAGCTCATGAATATTGTCGGCTTCATAATATGATTGGAAACGGTGAAATTTATGGGGCCTTTTTTCTAGTAAAAGATATTTACGAAGTAATTATTAAATATTATGTTCTTTGTGCAACTGCAATCGCAGCTAATTGTAGTTGCGAAGAATCTGCGAAGGCTCTGTGTAATCCTAAGATTTCTCTATCTATGGGTGACTGGGTAAATACTTTGCCAGCAGAAAATATGAAATTTTTTAATAAGAGAAGTTTGTGGGGAAGATTAATAGGAAAACTCAGGACGTTTTATAATACTAATAATATTGTACGGTGGAGAAATGACAATATTGGACACGGTGCCCTAGGATTTGCAGAAGAAGAGGATTTTATCTCTGAGCTACAACATAAAATGTTAAAGTTGCGAGATTTGCTCATAATAGTTTCGGAGTTTTATGACAAAACCACCTATTATCTTGAATCAAACAAGTTAATTGGTTTTAATAAATCTATAGAATCTACACAATCGTTATTTATAGAATATGATGGAAGAATGATTCCACTAGCCCCTTTTATGGTAACAGATACTGGAAGTATTTGGTTCTATGATTCAATGGATCGGGATGGTTTGCTTAAAATAATAAATTATATTACGGGTAAGCGAAGACCTTCAAACGAAAAGTATTTTAGCAATTTACGCAGGAAATATTTTAGTTTGTTAGGAATCACAGAAACTGAAAAAATAGGCAATGCTCTTTACAAAAAAGAAGTAGATACCGCATTAGATGCATATTACAGCGAAACTGATTATCAGAAACCAGTATATATGTTGAATTGGTTACGTTCCTCTATGGATTCAGTAGATAGAGGCGTTTTCCTGATGTGTGCCGATAGAGGGACGGGGAAGTCCGCATTTTCTTATGCTTTGGACGGTCTAGGAGATTCCACTTTGTCTATAAATAGTACAGTGATACGTTCATATTATTGCAACCGAACCTCTGTAAGAACTTTCCAGGATTTTACCACATCGGTTTCTAGGCTTTTTTTTACGAGTAAAGATGGAAGTGCTGACTTTAGAAGTCAGTTCGAAAATGCTTTGCCATCAATTAGCTTTAAAGATGAAGATCGACAGAACTCAATGGCAAAACTACTAGAAACATGTCAGAATTTGCAAAGGATTGAGATGGGGAAAGATCGATTACTCCTAATCATTGATGGCATAGATGAATTAGAAGTAACTTCAATCCCCGTTATTGATTTTATTCCTGCACCAAGTAACCTTCCAGAAGGGGTATATATTCTGCTCACTTGTCGTAGTGATAGCTTGATCTCACCAGTACTTTTAAACTTTATTCAGAGTTTTGGATTTACAAGACAAATAAATTTTCAAAGGACGTGTGAAAATCGGGACTTGCTAATAAAAACAATTCAGAAACTTTATAGTAATAATGGGAAAACGGTTTCGATAGAAGATGCCGAGAAGATAGTAGAGCCATTAGATAACCGATTTACAGGAATACGTATATTAAAGACCCTTATTGGCATTAATAGAGAACTTGAGTTTCTAAAACCGAAGCAAACTGGAATAATTAAGTGCTATTTTCAGGAGATAGAGAAGTGTTATGGTCAGAAATACTTTCGACAGCTTATCAATTATATTATTGTTTTGGCGTTATCCGAACACCCTTTAACTATGACCGAAATTATTTCCTTGTCTTCAGGAGAAGAAATTTGCTTGCAGGACATAGCTTTTCTATATGATTTAAAGCCAGTATCAACGGCATATCATAATATATTTGGCGGCTTATTATTATGGAAGTCTAATGACGAGTTGACAGAATTTGTTGAAACAGAATATAAGGATGAAATCATAGAATTAATGGAAAATTGGCATCGGATTATTCTGTATAAGAAAGAATTTTCAACGAAAGAATTATTGGAATACAGTTATCTTTTTTCACATTTTTATAACTTATGGAAACGTTATGCTCGTGGGAAAATAAAATTAGAGCTACGTTCAATGGAGAACATAAATAATTTTGGAGTAATGTTGGGACAAGTTAATAAGAAGTATTATTTAGTTGATCGTTGCAGATTGATTTATGATAGTGTGGTTGCTTGTGCAGAGCAAAAGATAAAGGAAATGGAACGTATTACTGAAAATCGAAATTTCTATATGGCGGTAATGGTTAACTGGATTCATTCCTTAGTAGATTGTCATGATTATGATGGGGTGCAGAAAATTGAAACTAGAATAAAATTGCTTTATGAAGAAATGAGTTATGAAGAAAAGGACTCAGAAAATATTCAGGGATTGATGTTCAAATATTATGGGGATATATTTATCTTTCATAGTGAACAGAGACATATAAAAGAAAGCAGAGAATGCTATGAAAATGTGTTGAAGTTAAAAAAGGCCGGTGAGAAGTATGGCGAGTTCAAGAAAATAACATTAAATTATGCCATGTTTCTGAAAGAAGTTGAACCAGATGAGTGTATTACATTATGTAAAAAAATGGAACAAGATGAACAAACATATAGTAAACGAGAAAAGGCGATGCTTAAATACTGTATTGGGGTTTCTTATGACTCTTTAATGACAAGAGAACAATCAACGAAATATGCAGATATAATGTTGGCTTCACTTGATGAAGGATTTCATCTTATTAGTGACGCATTACTATGTCCACAAAATTTGGAAGTCAATAGAACACAGGCTATTCTCCTTGAAGCTAAGTCTAAATGCTATCGAAAGTGGTATCAAGATTATGATAAGGCAATAAAAGCAATTCAAGGAACTCTTAATACATATTCTTTTCATATCAACATGGAGAATTTTATCGATATCGCAGATGTGATACGTGCTCTCTCAGAAGTAGGGTTTAACTATATACTGAGAAATCAAGAAGGGGACAGGAAGATTGCTTTAACATATCTTAAGCAGGCAGTAGATATATTGGATGCAGCAAAGGTTCAGGTGCTTCCTTTATTGTCAGGAAAAATATACTACGATTATGGACAATTGCTAAAAATTCTTTTTGGTGAAACTGATGAAATTATCCGGGCGCTTTCAATGGCGAGGGATTTATTTCGTCAATGTGGACCTGAATATAAAGGTTATGTAGAAGAAATATCTGAAGAACTGAAAAGAATAATTAGCTAAACGGAGGTCACAGGCGGCTTGCGGTGGCCTGTGACCTCCGTCCACGCCCCCCACTCGTTTGTGGAATTGACTGATCGTTAGTCATAAAGTCCACGGTCAAATCCTCCAGATAGCCTAACCTCGTCATAGCAATCTTCACAGTAACGATAATTATCATTGGCCTTTTTTGTATGATCTTCTTCACTTAATAATGAACAAATCGGGCACTCAACATAATTTTCATAATGGAGTGCGCTTTTTAATTGTGGGATTAGTTCATCGTACCATTGGTTGCGTTTTTCAAGCTTAGTAGTTCCCCACATATTGCTCTTTGACATTTTATATCTTCGATTTTTACGGATAAATTCCTTAAAAACTGCATCGTTTTTACTGGAACAAGATAAATATTCGGAATCCACAATAATGGCAAAGACTCCTTTTTGTTTGAGTCGGTGTTTACGGAACACCTTTTCAACTTTGCGAAGTTGCAGCAGTTCGTTGTTCAAAATGGACAGCATCCGATAAATCTCAGCGGCGATCGGGCCATCTGCCCCCTCGTCAAGCATAATTCCGTCATTTTCCGGATTATAAACATGTTCTTCAATTTTTTGCAGTGTTTTTAGTAAAGCCAAATGAGTGGACGGACTAATGACTTCTACCTTTTCTAGGGGTTTTTTGAATACGGCAAATTTAGGGTACAGCTCGCTAAAAGTATGGAACAAATACATGTATTGATCCCAGTATGAATCATAAG
>JAJZSC010000214.1 GCA_021849995.1 Bacillota bacterium
TCCTTGGTTTTTCTTTTCGTACATTCAGAAAATAATAACTTGTGAGTGGATAAAAGTGCAGCTGCGGCTTCCGCCTGCCCACAAAAGCTTGGCGTCAGCCAAGCTTTTTAGCGCTGGTGGTATAAAGCAGAAAGCTGATCGATAGTGCTGCACATGGTTAGGCCACCTGAATTTCAGGCTGCTAGATTTTTATTCGTTCAATGCAGGAAACCGAGCTTGTTTGTAGAATAATAAATTAATTTTAAAAATATCTAAACTTAACTCTAATCATTTTAGTCAGATATTTGGACCAACTATGAGAAGGATTATTAAAGAAAGACGCTAGGTATTTTCAATTTGATTTATTAGTTTCAAAGATCGGAACAGTGTTTCAATCTTTTGCGAAAAAGCTCAGAAATCTGTTGACTATTTATAGGATTCGATGGATAATATTATTGAGGAAAATGAAACTCAGTTTTACATTATGAAACATCGTAGGATTTTATGAGTTTCAGGCAACGAAAGGCCGCTCCTCATAATTAAATACCTGGCCGGGTAAATTAAGTTTGTGCTAACTTTCAGAATCTGCAATCCTTTTGGATTAAACGGTTCCGATCAGCCCGGTTTCAACTTTTACACATATAGAAGGGGGGGAGACTTCTTTTTAGGTATTTGGGAATGTCTCTTGGAGTGAAGAAAAATTCTGTAGTGGAAGGGATTATGCATGGCAAAATTTCTTGAGTATCAGGGTAAGGAATGGTTAGCGAAAGCTGGTATGCCAGTTCCTAAGGGCCGTCCGGCATCTACCCCAGAAGAAGCTAAACAAGTTGCCGAGTGGATTGGCGGCCCCGTTGCTGTTAAAGGTCAAGTTCAAGCCGGTGGGCGTGGTAAAGCAGGAATTGTTAAATTAGTTAACACTCCTGAAGAGGCAGCAGCAGCTGCTGCCGAGATTCTGGCAAAAACAGTTAAAGGTTTACCAGTTCGCCAAGTACTTGTTGAAGAGAAACTGGATATAAAGAAAGAGTTTTACTGTTCATTTGTCGTTAACGGTGCAAGAGAAGCCCGTTCCCCTATGCTTATGTTCAGCACTGAGGGTGGAATGGACATTGAAAGTGTTCCAGAGGAATTAATCTTTAAAGTTAACATCGATCCTATAAATGGACTTCAAAGCTATGATGCAGTAGATTTAGCTGCACGAGCCGGAATTCAAGCACAGGATCTCGGTAAGTTCGCATCTTTCCTCTCTAAGCTTTCGCAGACTTATAAGAAATATGATTGTCAAACACTTGAGATTAACCCATTCATCATGACCGGTAAGGGTGATCTGATTTGTGCTGACTGTAAAATGGAAATTGATAACAGTGCTGTCGGTCGTCATCCAGAGTTTGGCATTGAAATTGCTCGTGACCTACCTGGTGAGCCAACCGAGCTCGACATGATTGGTTGGAGCATTGAAGAAACAGATGCCCGTGGCACTGGCTTCCTAATGAACATGGGCTATGACGAAGTTAGCCCAGGTTATATCGGCTACCATCCCATCGGCGGTGGCTCTGCAATGATGGGCTTAGATGCTTTAAACCAAGTTGTACTAAAACCAGCCAACTATGCTGACACTAGCGGTAATCCGGTAGGTTCAAAAATTTATCGTGTAGCTAAATCTGTCTTGTCGCAGCCAAATATCGATGGTTATTTGCTTGGCGGATTCATGATGGCTAACCAGGAACAATGGCATCATGCTAATGCAATTGTAAAAGTCCTCAGAGAAATTCTTCCTACCCAGAAGCCAGGTCTACCTTGTGTACTCCTCCTTTGCGGTAATAGGGAAGATGAGTCGCTGGAAATCCTTAGAAAGGGTCTGGCAGACCTCATGACTCCAGATGGTCCTGGGCGTAGAATTGAGATTTATGGCAAAGAGTATGTTACTGATGTTAAATTCATCGGACAAAGACTCTTGGCTCTAAGCAAAGAATATCGAGCTGAGAAAGAAGCTCAAGGAAAGTAGGGAAAAACAGTGCTGGAATTCGCAGAAAAAAGTTGTACAATCAAAATCGATACCAGCAAGTGTGATACATGCGAAACCAAGGCATGTGCGGACGCGTGCAAGAAGTTTGCCAGGGGCTTACTTGGAATTGACGACAAGGGTAGAGCTTCTGTGGCACATCGGAACGAAGAAGAGGTATTAAGATTAGGAACCGAGTGCTTAGCGTGCGAGATTGCCTGCAAGTTCTATGGTAATGATGCTATTGAGATTGAAGTTCCTGTTGCAGGTTTGAACGAATACCTCAAGAAGCGTAACCTGGCATAAATATCAAACTTGTTTTGTATCGTAGGTGGGAACCTAGCAAAATGTTAAATGAGGGATAAGAATGGGCATTTTGATCAGTAAAGAAACCAAGGTTATTGTCCAGGGAATCACTGGTCGTGAAGGATCCGTACGGACAAAATATATGAAAGACTATGGAACTAAAGTTATTGGTGGAACCAGCCCGGGAAAAGCCGGGGACCAAGTTCACGGAGTTCCTGTATTTAACACTGTAAAAGAGATCGTTCGCGCTGAAGGGGAAATCGATTTCAGTGTTGTGTTTGTACCTGGTCGCGGTTTAAAAACTGCTGTAATGGAAGCAGCTGATGCAGGAGTCAAGAATATTCTTCCTTGCGTAGAGGGCACTCCTATTCATGATATTATGGAAATGATTGCCTATGCAAAGATGAGAGGTTCAAGGATCCTGGGACCAGGCTCTATCGGTATCATCACTCCAGGTGAAGCCGTTGTCGGTTGGCTCGGTGGTAACGTTGAATGGGCCAACAAATTCTTCCAAAGAGGAAATATTGGGGTTTTCTCCCGTAGTGGCGGACAATCCGGAACAATCCCCTGGGTCTTAAGAGAGGGTGGATTTGGTGTTAGTACCGTAGTTCATACTGGTACTGAACCTGTTCTTGGAACTTCCATGGCTGACCTGCTGCCTTTCTTCGAGGAAGATCCTGAGACTAAAGGTGTTGCCGTTTACGCAGAAATCGGAGGCACTCAGGAAGAAGAGTGTGCTGAAGTCATTGCTGCGGGTAAATTTACTAAACCTTTTGTTATCTACGTTGCAGGTGCATGGGCTCCAGAAGGTCAACGCTTCTCTCACGCCTCAAACATTGTAGAACGTGGCCGTGGCTCAGCTAAGAGCAAAATGGAAGCTATCACAAAAGCGGGTGGATATGTCGCAGATACTCCAACCGATATTCCCATTATCTTAAAAGAAAAAATTAAAGGTTAGTTCGGTTCTAAACACTAAGTATTCATAATACTGAATACTTAGTGTTTGGCCATAAAATTATTATAGGGGGTAATTATACCATGGCTGTTATGAGATCTATTATGTACATCCCTGGCAATAACCCAAAAATGATTGCCAAGGCTCCAGAAATACCTGCAGATATTATCACACTTGATCTTGAAGATTCTGTGCCACCAGCGGAGAAAGAAACCGCTCGTCAATTAGTGAAAGAGAACCTTAAATTTGCTGCTACTGGCGGAGCACAAGTTTTCGTTCGTATTAACAACTGGGAAACAGAGCTTACTAATGATGATCTCGAAGCTATTGTATGGCCTGGCTTAGATGGCGTTACCTTAGCTAAAACCGGTTGTGCTGATGATGTTAAGCGCCTTGAGTGGAAACTTGAAGAGCTTGAGCTTCGTCGTGGCATCCCTGTAGGAACTGTGAAAATTTCTATGCTTCTTGAAACCGCTAAAGGTATCGTTAACGCTGCTGAGTGCTGCGTTGCAAGTAAGCGTAATGTTAATGCAATTTTCGGTGCGGTTGACTACTGCCGTGACATGAGAGTTAAATTAACTTCTGAGGCTGTAGAACAAAATTATGCCCGTGCACATATGGCTGTTTGCGCTCGTATGGCTGGTATCGTTGCTATCGACGCTCCTTTCGTTGCATATCAAGATATCCCTGCCTTCGAGAAAAACGTTGCAGATGGCAAACAAATGGGTTATGAAGGTCGTATGATCATCCATCCTTCCCAGGTTGAGCCATCAAACCGTCTGTATGCTCCAGATCCTGCAGATGTTGAGTGGGCAAAAGGTGTTGTAAAAGTGTTTGAAGAAGAAGGTATTGCTAAGGGTAAGGCTGCCGTTTCCTTCAATGGTAAAATGGTTGATACTCCTGTATATCTTAACGCAAAAGACATTCTCGCTGCACAGGCTGAAATTGATGCTAAAAATGCAAAATAACTAATAATTCTCTGATGTTTTTGGTCGCCTCTTTTTAAGAGGCGACCAAGTAGAATTTTTGAAGATTGAATATAACTAGCTGTTACAACTATAGAATTTATTATTAATTGCACTAAATGTAACAACTTAGTACGATATTTTATTTAAAGAAAGAGAAAGGAAGATGAACATGTCAGGTATTAAAAACCTTCGCGAAGAAGCCTTGGCTTTTCATAAAGTAAGACCTGGAAAACTCGAAATAAGGGTTACCGTTCCTGCTGCAACCAGAGATGACTTGACACTGGCTTATTCCCCTGGAGTTGCTGAACCAGTTAAGGAAATTGCTAAAGACCTCGAAAATTTAGACGTCTACACAAATCATGCCAACGCAGTTTGCATTGTCTCCGATGGTAGCGCCATTCTGGGACTCGGCAATCTTGGGGCTGCAGCATCAATGCCTGTTATGGAGGGTAAAGCTCTTCTCTTTAAAGCATTTGGTGATGTAGACGCATATCCTATTTGTGTTAATACAAATGACACTGATAAGATCGTTGAACTCGTAGAACTTATGGCTCCATCTTTTGGTGGTGTAAACCTTGAAGATATTAAAGCACCAGAGTGTTTTAAAATCGAAGAAGCTCTTAAAAATCGCGGAATTTTTAAAGGCCCGATTTTCCATGATGATCAGCATGGAACCGCTGTCGTCACTCTGGCAGGTCTTGTAAATGCACTTAAAGTAGTTGGTAAGAAAATTGACGAAGTAAAGGTTGTCGCCAACGGTGCTGGTGCAGCTGGTATTGCTATTATTAAACTTCTTATGAGCATGGGTCTTAAGAATGTTATTATGTGTGATACCAAAGGCGCAATCTATGAAGGTCGTACCAGTGGGATGAATCCTTGGAAAGAAGAAATCGCGAAAGCAACCAACCCTGAAAAGTTCAGTGGCGACCTTGCTGGTGCTTTAGTAGGTGCAGACGTTTTTATCGGTGTGTCTGCTCCGGACGTTCTTAATGAAGAAATGATCAAATCCATGGCTAAAGATGCGATCGTCTTCTGCCAAGCTAACCCTATTCCGGAAATTTGGCCAATTGAGAGAGCGCTTGAAGCTGGTGCAGCTATTATTTCTACAGGCCGCTCCGATGTTCAGAACCAAATTAACAACGTTCTTGCCTTTCCAGGAATGTTCCGCGGAGCAATTGATGTACGTGCAACTGACATCAATGACGCTATGAAAGTTGCCGCTGCCTACGCTATCGCAAGTATTATTCCGGATGAAGAACTTAGACCTGATTATATTATTCCTTATACACTTAATCCAGAGGTTGCCCCTGCAGTTGCAGCTGCTACAGCTAAAGCTGCTATTGACAGTGGTATTGCCAGAAATCCGATCGATCCAGAAATTGTTGCTGAAAATCTTAGGAAGAGACTTGCTAATCAGTACAAATAGTACCAAAAACTTTATAAGGTTCTTTTCTCAAGAAGCGGCCGAAAAGGCCTCTTCTTTTTTTTAGGTTAATCCACTTTCTGTGCCAACACGTCTTTTTAACAAACTAGAATTTAGAGGGGCCATTCTCAAGCTTTTGTAAAACAACGTATTTGTTGACGGTACCATTTATAGAACGGATCCAAACAAAGGATATTGAAGTACTCAAGTATGTTGAAGAATCTTTTACAGCTCAGGGGGGCATCAAGTTCAGACATTATGATTCCTCCTTAGTTTCAAAATCGGTTTCTAATCACTAAAATTCCCAATTATTATGAAACCATGTATTGTTGTTCATAGTGCAATTTGCAGTTTTTTTCTAAGTAACAGGGAGGGAGACTTCTTGCTACGATGTTAAAGGGAGACAAGCCATAAAATATAACAATAGTATAAAAGTGAAAAAAGATTGTAATTTCAGACGATGTCTTATAAGATAATATTGGCATGGTGGCCTGACCGGAATGGGAATTTTTAAGAAATAATCAGACTTTGGGAATAAGAGAGAGGAGAAACAATAAATGAAAGATTTAGA
>JAJZSC010000215.1 GCA_021849995.1 Bacillota bacterium
ATTATTGCCAGAGCAAATATTTTATTAAACATTTTCATCCGCTTAAAAAGTTTATTCATTAAAATCATTCCTTTCATTCATTTACTTTTCTAGGCTAACCTTTCCCTGCTGCTTTTTGTTTTCAATAAGTTCTTTTTCCCTCACAATGTGTCATTTAAAAAACCATCCCTTAAAACCTAAGGATGGCTACAAATAATCCTCATCGGCAGCCCGGCTATCATCACCCATACATGGAAGACCCGTGGCTTTGCGTCCTCTGCTTTCGCAGTAGTTTGCCTTTTTCGTAGACCTATCCAATTTTCTTTAACCTACTACAAATTTACCACATAAATGAATTAATGTTTGTCGAAATTCCACGAAGACTTTGATATTTTTTCTGATTAACAACATTTGAATCAATGAAACCAGAAGCCGCTCAAATGATGTACTCTTAATGAAGGAAAATTGAGGACTCCCTATAGCGATATGAATCAGCCGGAACGACTCTCGATTGTCTGTCTCTATGCTTACTTTCCTCTGGCTCCAAGCTTGAGACATCCTGGTACTGATTTACTTCCTGCTGAGGATTAGTCAGCTTTGTTGGAAAGTTCGAAGGGTCCCCAAACTTTATCATTAAGGAAGACGCCACAGCTCCAAACAATAAATGGTTCCAGATAGCGGAATAATGAGTTTTATCGAATACAATTGAGTTCCTCCAAATCCCAACCCGCCTTGCAACGCCGTATACAAACTCCCAAATAAACAATCCTGACATTGCTCCTTTATAGAGATAATGATCCTTTCCCGTCATCTTTAACATGCCTAAAATTGGGATACCCATTAAACCACCGGTAATTAAATGAAGAAGCTGCCCAATAATAAAATTCTTCCGGAAATTAGTTCTGAAAGGTCTCATCAGGACTGAGCCTGCCAAATGCCCATTAAGAGCCTCGGTGTTTCTCGTACGCCAAAACAAATAATTCGAAATATCCATAACAATAGCAGCGACTACCCCACCAAGGGTTGAAAGAACCAAGGAGTCTTTAATTTTATCGCCTTTCCTAATTACTTGTAATGCTTTTATTAATCTTCGTACGTCCATTTAAATCCTCTCCCCTTAACCTACTACTTTAATTTAAAATTAATATTAGTTTTCCCTAAACAAGAAGTAGAATAATGTAAAATTTCTGGATAATAAGGATAATATTGTCTTATAACATTTGAATTTAATTGACAGCTCTAAAATCATCTGCCAAATAAAACAGAGGTTAACTAAATATCTTTAACCTCTGTGTCACAATTATTGATTTAATGCACTGTGGTTGGTGAAAACCACTAATTTACTTAGCAGTCACTTAACCAGTCTTTCACTTAACTCGGATATCGGCATACCTGTGAATAGTCGACCATTTAATACTCCTAAGATAGTATTGCAGAAAGTGTATAACCAAAGAAAAACCAATAGGATTATCAGAAAAGCAGTATAACCATAAGTGAGCGGGCTAGCAAAATAAAGGGTTATCTTCTGGCTAGCGATTGTATAGGCCGCCAAAGGAAAGATAAAAGCCCACCATCCCAGATTAAAGGGTATTCCACCCCTTCTTACATGGTAAATGCTTATCATCAATATAATCCCTACTATCCAAATCCCGAATCCCCAGATTACTACCGCTCCAAGGCGGGCTAATTCGGTTGAAGCTAAAATCCCCATGTTTTGGGCATTTTTAGCCAGATCAATCACCGCACTTACTGCAAGACCCACCGCACTTAACAAAATCCCAAAGGACGGTGTCATCTCAGCCGGAGGAAGAGGATGCTGAGCCAGACGTACAAAGACAATTGCGCTAATAAAGATAAATAAAAAGAAGCCAATCCCTAATAAAGCCAGATTAGTAACCAGGACCGACATAGCCCAATTTGCCTGGTATTTCAAAGTCATTTCCAGAACTGGATTTCCGATCAGCAAAACCGCCATATTGGCAATCGGAGCCATAATCCAGGAAAAGTTTATAATCTCAGGCTTAGGAGATTCTTCAACTCGCATCATCCTGAAGGTGATGTAAAAGGTAAAGCAGGTCACTCCAATGATCGCAATTATCCAGGCACTTAGACAAAGGATATAAGTCAGAGGTTCTCCCAAGTATTTGCTCCAAATAATATAAATGTTAGTACCAAAAATTGCTGTAGCTACCGGCATGGTAACAAAAAAGTTGACCGTCACCGGGTGATGGAGGTCCCGGCGAACATATTCAAAGTATACGACCCAACGAATCAGCCATGGAATAAGGACAAAAAACCACATAATATCGGCAAGGGCAGCAAGGGCTGTTCCAAGAAAAGTGCCCAGTTGGAAATTAGTTTGCCACAAGTACAAAATATTAGCGAGCCCCCCGGTTCCCATTATCATAGCGAACCACCCAGGAGCAAAGTATTTGATAGGATGACGTTCAAGCATCTAGAAGTTCCTTTCTACCTTCTTATCCGACTTACCGATTTAAAATTTGTTAAGCTAATTATACTGGCTTTAGACTATTTTAAATAGACAAAATAATGCTTTTTGTGGTTAATGCTTTACCCTTCCAGAGACGACCGTCCAAAAAGAGAGATTCGTTCTCACATACGTTCAACTATCCTACGCAATGAAACTCCGTACCCCCGCACTACGATGCTGGTAGCTCTCCTTTTCAACTGCGCCCTACTAGATACTATCTTTGATAAAGAGGATCGCAAGGAGGCCAGTAAAAAAGCGAAGGAAATTGTCAACTCCCTGCCTATTAGCCAAGCAATAACCAAGGCAATCCAAACTACCATTGCCGCTGCAACTACAGGGGCTGGAGGGTAGGTCACACATTTTGACTGGCCTTTATAAAATAAATATTCATATAAAAAAGTACGCCCAACCCTATAATTGGCGTACTTTTCTTTATCATCTAATCTATATGTTTCTGTAAGGATGTTTCTGTAAGGCTCAATAATTGTTTTTATAAAAATTTGAAAACACCTGTCGTCCATTACAGGTGTTCTCCCATTTCTCGGAAACGCAATTTACTGCGTATCTCGATGTCAGCTCACTTATATGATAACTTCATTTATTATCTTTGTCAATTCGTGATAAAACTCTAAACGTAAAGCCCTAAACTCTTTACCAAAAAAGACAAGCGCACTTGATAACCATTTGGTTTCTAATCAAGTGCACCTTTGCAATGACAAGCTGCTAAACTTTTCGGTACTCTTTAGCATCAGTTTAACTTGCCTTCAAATAACCGTATCCATCTTCTACAACCTGCAACATGCCTGTCAACGGATGAATTAACAATCCATGAATAGGAACATCCTTGGGAAGAATGGGGGACGTGCGGATTTTCTGGCAAACGTTTTTGACATTGTCTCTAGTGCATGAAACTCCACTAAGCCACGTATCCAGCTCAGGTTCTATAGAGTTTCTAACTTCCTCGGGAATTCCGCGCTCCTGCATTTTACTTAGAAGCTCATCTGTCCGGGTCTCTGCCACTCCACAATCGTAGTGACCAATAACCAGTATTTCTTCCACTCCCAATTTATATATGGCCACAGCCAGAGACAGGATGACACTGTCATTAAGGTTATTCAGGAAAGTATTCCCGGCATTCTTGATGATCTTGGCATCTCCTCTCTGTAGTCCAAGAGCTGGGACAATAAACTCCGTCAGACGGCTATCCATACAGGTAAACAGAGCTACTTTTCGTAGAGGAGTAGCAGTTGCAGGTGGAAACAACTGCCACTGCTTCGCTTCAACAAAGCGATGATTGGCTAGCATAATATCTTCCAATAATCTAGTCATACCTCACCTCTTCTTACCTGAAGTAAGAATGTTCTCTTAATGCCATCATTAATTATTAGGCTTTATTATTCACTGTCTTTTTTAAACATCTGGGAAATAGTTTGAGCTTGTCATCGTTAAAACTCGTTAGGCAGACACTTCAATTGTGCCAAGCTGAATACCGGTCCATCCAAACAAACATAACAAGAACCGATGTTACAACGCCCGCACTTTCCTATTCCGCACTTCATCCTCATTTCCAAGGTAGTAAAAATATTTTCCGGACTGAAACCAAGGGAGTCCAGTACTCCCAGAGTATATTTAATCATAATCGGCGGCCCGCAAAGGATACAGGCGGTATTTTCTACTGATGGCTGGATTTGTTCTACAAAGGCAGGTACAAATCCAACATTCCCCTGCCATTCATCATCCCCGTGATCCACTGTGAGGGAGACCTTAAAATCACTTACAGCCGGCCAGGTTTCAAATAGCTCGGTTTTATAGACCAAGTCTGCCGGAGAACGGGAGCCATAAATCAAATGCAGACTTCCAAATTCGTCCCGGCGCTTGACTGCATGGTGGATCAGAGAGCGCACAGGTGCCAGACCTATTCCTCCAGCAATGAAAAGCAAGTTCTTTCCTCGACAAAAATCAACCGGAAAACCATTCCCATACGCTCCGCGGATTCCTACAGTTTGTCCTTCAACAACCTCATGCAAGGCATCTGTCAAAACCCCGGTTTTCTTAACGGAGATTTCCAGGTGATCTCCTGCATTAGTGACAGAAAACATTCCTTCCCCTACTCCTAAAAGGGATAACATGACAAGTTGGCCCGGAGCTGTGTCAAAGGGTATCCTGCCATTCTCAGATGAGATATGAAATGTAGTAATATCCAGAGTCTCTTTGATGATTTTTATGATCTTAGCTTTCTTAGGCACAAGTGCATTGATATGCTTTATCTCTTCGGAAGTGGCCCACTTCACTGTTTCCCTTACCATTTAAATCACCGCCTCTTTCACTTGTCTAATCACCTGGGTGATTTCCAAGTTGACAGGACACTTAGCCATACATCGTCCACACCCGGTACAAAGAAACTTTCCGTAACGCTCTGGAAAATATCGCAGTTTATGCATGAAGCGCTGGCGCACCCGCTCCATTTTCGTAGGCCGGGGGTTATGCCCTCCTGCCATGAGGGTGTATTCAGAAAACATACAGCTATCCCAGCAGCGGAGCTTGTGGCCACAATGAGCAGTTTGCTTTTTCCCGGAGATATCAAAACAATGGCATGTCGGGCACAGAAATGTGCAGACTCCGCAATTGAGACACTTTTGAGCTAGTTCATTCCATAAAGGACTTTCAAACATCATTTGCAGTTTTTCAACGACACCCTCTGGACTGAAGTTATAGAAAAATTCTCCAACCTCCGGATTGCTGACTCCTTCTCCTGCTGCCAAAAGCCCGACTTCATCTAAAGCCTTAACAAGTATCTCCCCTTTTTCTGTTCGTGCCCTAAGGCCGTAGATGTCGCCCAGATCAAAAAGCTGCACGTCAGCCATCTCATGTTCTAGAGGATTTAAACCCATGGACTGACAAAAACAGTTAACACCTGGATTTGTACAACCGAGAGCAACAATGGTAGTTTCCTGCCGCCTGGTCAAATAATATTCATCGGCAAATCCTTTGCTTAAAAAGACATCGTCCAGACAGACAATGGCTTGAACGTCACAAGAACGTACGCCAAACAGGACCGACAGGCCAAATTCTCTGTCTGACTTTTTTATTTCCATATCCAGCCCAGTAGTTTCATAAGAGTACATTTTCTCAGCAGCCGGAAATAGAATCCCTTTAGGGCTGAATAAGGTGTTTTCTTCCAACTCTAATTCAACTCCGTCCTGATAGCGGACGAAACAGGACATCTCCCCTTTCTTAACCGGAGCATAAACAACAGCATTTTGGCTAATAGTATCCAAGGCCTTATCCAATTGACATTTTCTTAGAGTTTTCATGGTGCGAATCACCTCCTTGTACATATGGTTAACGGCCATCTGTTTGAGAAATAGGTTTTAACTGTCTTAATGGCGGCTTCATTTCGAGTTTGATTCCGGCATCATAAGACATTGTAAGGTTGTATAACTCTTGGATAACAGAGCGATTTAAGGCCATAACCGGAATTCCTACCGGACAAACTCTTTCGCACTCTCCACACTCCACACAACGCCCTGCCACATGCATAGTACGGGTAACTGAAAAAAAAGCGTTGTCTGCTGGAAGGGCTGCTTTATTAACCCACTTTTTCTTATCAGAGTCAAAAATGCACTCCCGGCAACTGCAAGCCGGACAGATATTGCGACAGGCATAACAGCGCAAACACATTTCATGGTATTTCTGCCAGAATTCATACTT
>JAJZSC010000216.1 GCA_021849995.1 Bacillota bacterium
CATTACAAACTTATATGGTGCCGAAGGCCGGGGTCGAACCGGCACGGCCGTTAAACCATCGGTTTTTGAGACCGACGCGTCTGCCAATTCCGCCACTTCGGCATAAGGTGACTCTGATATAATAACACTCTTTGTTCTAATTAGTCAAGTTTAAAAAAAGTAATTTACTTAAGATATTTTGGCAATTTAATTAAAAACCTATATAAGAATTTATCCTAAAACAATTAGCCCTAGGCAAGATGATATTGCGTAGTGAACCTTTTTAGCAGAGGAGCGTCGTGAATGCAGTTGACGAAGCGCTAAGCCGTGCAAGACATCATTCCACAGTGTGGAGTGATGCCGCGTGCGCCGAATGGGCAAATAGCAAGCGGATTCCTCTTACTACCCTGAGGTTTTGCACGGTAGCGTAGACAACAAATGAACAGCTCCGGCGCGCGGTACGTTTGTCTCCAGTGACATGAGTCTCCAGTGGAGATTTATGCCGAGGGCGATTCCACATAGAGATACTACCGCCCGAGGATGATAAACGCCGAAACCGCACAACCCAAAAGGACAGCTTTGCGGTGAAGGATCCGGAGCAATAGCATCTTGCCGACCGACCCTAAAGTGTCGAGTTTCATCCTCTAATGATGCTACAATATGACCTAGAAGGCTTCCCCGAAAAATAGCCCTAGGTAAGATGCTATTGCATAGTGAATCTACCCGCTAAACGCCCCAATCTTCTTAAGCTTTTCATAACGTTTATTCTTCAAAGCCTCAGGCAACTCACCTTTGAGTCTAACCAGATACTTAGCGATTACCTGGGATAATTCCTCGGCAGTTTGTGCGATATTCTTATGAGCACCACCCAACGGCTCTTTCACAAGATCATCAGCTACTCCTAACTGCAATAAATCCTGGGCAGTAAACCTTAAAGCCGATGCCGCTTCTTTAGCTCTGGCGGGGTCCTTCCACAGGATAGAAGCACAGCTTTCAGGAGCAATTACTGAATAAAAGGTATTCTCAAGCATTAGAATGATGTTCCCAACCCCGAGAGCTAAGGCGCCACCACTCCCGCCTTCTCCGATAACAGTACTGATGATGGGAACGGTGTACCCTGCCATAGCCTGCAGGCAGCGTGCGATTGCCTCTCCCTGGCCTCTCTCCTCTGCTGCCAAATCACAAGCAGCCCCTGGTGTATCGATGAAAGTCAAGATAGGCCTTTGGAACTTTTCTGCCTGATCCATCAGGCGAAGAGCCTTTCTATAGCCCTCTGGATGAGGCATGCCAAAATTTCTCTGGATGTTTTCCTTGGTATCTTTTCCCTTAACATGGGCTACAACTGTA
Source organism: Bacillota bacterium (assembly GCA_021849995.1). Classification (GTDB taxonomy): domain Bacteria; phylum Bacillota; class Desulfitobacteriia; order Desulfitobacteriales; family Desulfitobacteriaceae; genus JAJZSC01. Next base: position 1,327 of record JAJZSC010000216.1, read on the forward strand.
ACGGGAGTCCCCCGGAAAAGCGCTATTCCACCGGCTATCGCTCTATCATCAGCGAACAGTCGATCACCCTTCAACTCTATAAAATCCTCAAAAAGCAATGGTGCATAATCATAGAAATTTGGCCTTTCGGAATGCCGGGCAATCTGAACCCTTTTCCAGGAATCCAAATTGCCATAAGTACTTTTCTTCAACTCAACAAGTCTTTGCTCAAGCTTGGAAATCTCCTGAGATAAGTCAATTTCCTTTTCGGCGGCGAACTTCCGCAACTCAAAGATTTTATTCTCAAGCTCGACTATTGGTTTTTCAAATTCAAATAGTTGAGCCATATTTAGCCCCTTCCTGATGATACCTCAACAAACGAGCAAGAACGGAACGCATTAGGGCGCGTTCTACAACCAGGTCAATCATTCCGTGTTCTTGATTAAACTCAGCGGTTTGAGCTCCGGGTGGAAGTTCCTGACGTATGGTTTGTTTTATTACCCGAGGGCCAGTAAAGCCAATCAAGGCTCCAGGTTCTGCAATATTGATATCCCCCAATGAAGCGTAACTCGCCGTTACACCACCAAACGTAGGGTCTAAAAGCACGGATATGTATAATAGACCTTCAGATGCTAACTTGTTCAAAGCTGCACTAGTCTTGGCCATTTGATAAAGAGAAAGTATTCCCTCCTGCATCCTCGCTCCACCTGAGGTAGAAAAGATGATCACTGGTAAACGGAGTTCTATCGCCTTTTCAAGAGCCCTGGTGAATTTTTCTCCAACTACCGAGCCCATGCTGCCCATCATAAAATTAGCTTCATTAAATGCCAAAACGACCGGAATACCTTCGATAGTGGCTTTTCCGGTTAATGCCCCTTCCGGCATCCCCGCTTTTTCTTGTGCTTCAGTTATTTTCTCCTGATAACCTGGAAAGTCTAAAGGATCAGAAGTAAGAATGTCAGAATCCCATTCCTCAAAACTGCCTTGATCGGCGATCATGGCAAGTCTTTCCCTCGAACTGATTCTAAAATGATACTCGCATTTGTTGCAAACCTTTAGATTCTCTTCCAGGTCCTTATTAAAAAGAACTTCCCCGCACTTAGGACATTTAACCCATAATCCATCGGGAAGTTCTTTCCTCACAGGCGCTTCTACAACGCTGTCGGTAGGAATGCGTCTCGGTGCAGGAACAGATTGAATAGTTACATATTTAGGTTTTCGAAAAATATCTTTAAACATGAACTAGCTCCCCATCATGCTAGTGATTATTTCGTGAGCTTCTTCAGCCTCGGATTCCGGAACTAAAATCTCTACAGAGGCATGCTCTCCGAGATGCCCGGAACCGATTGAACGCAATTGAACAAGCATACCTTCATCATTAAGTAGTTTTTTATACTTTTCGGCAATCACTTTATTAGGTGCGATGTATATAACCGTCCACATTTTCCAAATCCTCCTTGTAACTAGAGAGGTGGTTTTATGATAACATAGACATGCAATTTCTGCAAGAAAGGCTCTGGCAGAACCTTAAGACCCTTTACCATATTTCTTTAGCAAAGCCTTTTCTACGTGAGATGAAACAAATTCCGACACTGAGCCGTTTAAACTGGCGGCCCATTTGATGGCGCTTGAACTAATAAATGAGTAATCTGCCTTTGTCATAAGGAATACAGTTTCAATATCTGGAGCAAGCTTTTTATTCATCAGAGCAAGTTGAAATTCATACTCGAAGTCTGAGAGTGCCCTTAACCCCCGAATAATTGCTACTGCGTTACAGCCCCTGGCAAACTCCACAGTCAGTCCTTCGAAGGACATTACACTAACCCGGGGTACGTCTGCAGTAGCTTCTTTAAGTAATTCTATCCTTTCAGACAGCGAAAACAAAGGGGATTTGTTGCTTTCTGCAGCCACTGCAATTATAACTTGGTCAAAAACCTGGACAGCTCTAGAAAGAATATCTAAATGTCCATTCGTAACCGGATCGAAGGTTCCTGGGTAAATTGCGATTCCCACTTGTTAAAACTCCTTTTCCTCTTTCTAACAAATTGTAGCTATTCTAGCTCCATCTAGCTAATTTCTACCTGTTTCCAAGCCACGTTCTCTTCACCTATGATTAGTGCTAATGCCTTATTTAATGCATTTTGATTATCAACCCAGAAATCTTTTCTGCTTTGCATAAGCTTCTTTTGTTCCAAGAAGTAAAAATATACGGGGTTCTTCCCTGGGTATTGCCGGAGAATTGCCAGCACTTTATCCATAATTTCGGTTTTATCATTTGGTAATCTTAAATATAGACGTCTATTTGCATCAGTCTCGATTACTCTCACAGTCTGATTACTTAACAGTTCATCAAGCCTTTGAATTTTTTCGGCGAAGATTTTCTTTTCGTCATCCCTAACATTATATTTTCCTTCTACGACAACAATCTGATCATCTGAGAGGTTAGAGATTTGAGCATATAAGCGTGGAAAAATCAAGACATCGATGGAACTAGTCAAGTCTTCCAGAACGAAACTTGCCATCATTTCTCCCTTTTTGGTTATTGTCTGCCGGTAAGAAGTAATTAATCCTCCAAGACTGACTTTCTGATCTTCCTGGTTTTCCAAACAAGAAATTATATCTGAAGAAATATACCTCTTCAGTTCTGTGGTTACAGAGGAAAGAGGATGCCCGCTCAAGTATAGGCCCAGATACTCTTTTTCTAGATTTAATATTTCCCTCTCCTCAAACTCAGGCAGGTTTGGTAAAACAAAGTCCTCATCAAGCTCTTCCCCAACATCAAACAAGGAAATTTGTCCCGAATTCCTATCCTTTTGCCTTCTTTGAGTTAAATCAAGTACTTGATCAATAACTCCCAAAGCCTGAGCTCGATTACATAAGGACTGAAACGCTCCTGCCTTAATCAAACTTTCTAGAACACGCTTATTTAGAACTTTACCGTCAACTCTTAAGCAAAAATCATAAAAAGATTTAAATGGTTCGCTTTCTCTAGCTTCAATTATCTTTTCTACTACATTTGACCCAACATTCCGAATTGCCCCAAGCCCAAACCGGATTGATTCTTTCTCAATTGAAAAATCAACCTTACTGAATTGGACATTAGGGGGAAGAATTTTAATACCGCTTGCCCTTGCTTCTTGTACGTAGTAGGAGGTTTTTTCCGAAGAGCCCATTACAGTACTCACCAAAGCCGCTGTAAACTGCAAGGGGTAATTAGCTTTAAGATAGGCTGTTTGGTACGAAATTACCGCGTACGCAGTTGCATGACCCTTATTAAAGCCGTATTCGGCAAACTTAGCCATCAAGTCAAAGATTTCTTCTGCTTCTTTTTGAGTTAGGCCATATCTAAGTGCACCAGGAATTATCAGGTTTCCACTTTGATCCTCTAAGCCATAGATGAAACTTTGGCGCTCTTCTTCCATGATTTCTTTTTTCTTTTTTCCCATAGCCCGGCGCAGCAAATCTGCTCGTCCAAGCGAATAACCGGCTAGGTCACGGGCAATCTGCATAACCTGTTCCTGATAAACAATGATACCATAGGTGCTTTTTAAAATTGGTTCAAGCTTTGGATGGAGGTAAGAAATTATACCGCCATGTTTTCTCCTGACAAACTCAGGTATTTGCTCCATTGGACCGGGTCTATATAAAGCCAGGACAGCGATTATATCCTCAAAACAGGAAGGGCGAAGTTCTTTCAGGATAGCCCTCATTCCACCACTTTCCAGCTGAAATACCCCGGTACTATTTCCTTTGGAAAGCAATTCATAAGTAAGAGGATCATCCAGTGGTATATTATTCAGATCAATTTTTAGCTCTGATGTTTCCCTGATTAGTCTGGCTGTCTCACTCAGAATTGTGAGATTTCTAAGACCCAGAAAGTCCATTTTCAATAGACCTATGTCCTCAACTGTTTTCATAGGAAACTGAGTCATCAGAAAACCATCTGGTACTTTTTGCAGTGGCAAATAATTAGTAAGAGGTTCCTTGGCAATAACTACCCCAGCGGCATGGGTAGAAGCATGCCTAGGCATCCCTTCAACCGCCTGGGCCAATTCATAAAGCCGCTTGACCTCTTCGTCTTCCATCAGTTTAGCTAAATCAGGGGAAACGGAAAGAGCCTTTTCAAGGGTCATCCCAAGATCGCTTGGAATTGCCTTGGCCACCTTATCTACTTTCCCCAGTGGAATTCCTAAGACCCGCCCTACATCTCTGATAGCGGCTTTGGCTCCCATTGTACCAAAGGTAATTATTTGACAAACTTTATCTGCCCCGTATTTTTCAGTAACATATCTGATGACTTTTTCTCGGCCGTCCGGATCAAAATCTATATCAATATCAGGCATAGTTACACGCTCAGGATTTAGAAACCTCTCAAAAAGCAACTCATGTCTTAAAGGATCAACTGCTGTAATTCCCAAGAGGTATGCTACCATGCTCGCTGCGGCCGAACCACGACCAGGACCAACTGCAACCCCATTTCTACGGGCATATTGGCAAAAATCCGCTACAATCAAAAAGTAGCCCGAGAAACCTGTTTTTGCGATAATCTGAAGTTCATACTCAAGCCGATCGCGCTCATATTCCCCTGCTTCAGGATAGAACTTCGGAAAGACTTCAGAGCACTTTTTGTACAGGTATTCCTCCAGGCTTAATCCTTCAGGTACGTCAAAAACCGGCAAGTGATTATTCCCAAAGGTAAAATCCAGATTGCACCTTTGTGCTATCAGGTTTGAGTTCTCCAGAATTTCAGGAGTCTCGCCAAACAAAAGGGACATCTCATTGCCTGACTTGAGATAAAAATCCTGGCTGGAAAAGCTCATTCGTGAAGAATCAGCTAAGGTTTTTCCTGTCTGGATACAAAGAAGGATATCCTG
>JAJZSC010000217.1 GCA_021849995.1 Bacillota bacterium
CTCTATTTTTGCATCTGGATCTACCATAGTTAACCTAGGTTGAATAATGGCTAAAATTCAGTATTGGAAGATTACTGTATTTGAGAAGGGGTCTAGTAATCGATGGGAAAAAAGGTCTTAATAGTAGGAAGCGGCGGTCGGGAACACGCTTTGGCCTGGAAATTGGCTCGAAGTTCGGACGTTGCCAGAGTTTATGTTGCCCCGGGAAACGCAGGCACTCCTCAATGGAATGTTCCGATTCAAGCAAATGATATTTCTGGGTTAGTAAGGTTCGCCAAGGAAGAAGAGATTGATCTGACAGTAGTCGGTCCAGAAGAACCGCTCAGTTTAGGGATAGTTGATTCGTTTACTGAACAAGGCCTTCGTGTATTCGGTCCTACTAAAGCGGCTGCCCAGTTAGAGTCAAGCAAGGCCTTTGCCAAAATGATTATGGATGAGGCTAAGGTTCCTACAGCTAGCTGGGAAGTGTTTGAAGAAGCAGCACTAGCTAAAGAGTACGTCCGGAAGATCGGAGTTCCTTGTGTATTAAAAGCAGATGGATTGGCAGCTGGCAAAGGGGTAATCGTGGCCATGGATTTGGATACTGCCCTTGATGCGGTGGATGAAATTTTTGACGGCGCCTTTGGAGACGCGGGGAAAAAACTGATCATTGAGGAATATCTAGAGGGACAAGAGGTAAGTCTCTTGTGTTTCTGTGATGGAAAGACTGCTTATCCAATGACGCCAGTTCAAGATCATAAGCGTGCCTTAGACAATGACCAAGGATTAAATACCGGGGGCATGGGGACATATAGCCCGCCACCGGTCTGGACCACTGAAGTGGAAGATTTAGTTATGAAGGAAATCGTTGATCCCACTCTAAGAATTATGCGGGAGAAAGGGATTCCGTTTACTGGAGTCTTGTTTGTAGGTTTGATGCTAACCAATACAGGTCCAAAGGTTTTGGAGTATAATGCAAGATTTGGCGACCCGGAAACACAAGTGATAATGATAAGATTAGAATCAGACCTTTTCTCTATTCTTTGGGCTTGCACGGAGAGGAAGTTAGATACAGTAGCAGTGGAATGGTCTAATGAAAAAGCGGTGTGTGTGGTAATGGCGGCACCTGGTTATCCAGCGAGTTACAAAAAAGGTATTCCCATTAATGTACCTTCCTTAGCTCAAAACGAAGTTGTATTCCACGCCGGTACTACTGTACAGAATGATAGGCTTGTAAGTTCTGGAGGAAGGGTGCTTGGGGTTACGGCTATGGCGCCTGATTTAGTTGAGGCTAGACAAAAGGCCTATGAGATAGTTAAAAGGATTAGTTTCCCTGAGGCTCACTTTAGAACTGATATAGGATTAAAGGGATTATAATAATTCTCTAGTATTGATTTCAAACAACCTCTTTGTGACCGTCTAAGTCCTGCTTTCATATAATGAAGGCAGGACTTCTAAGTCGAGGGGGGGATAAAAGTGTTTGGCTATCGGAAGCGATTATTCTATCCCGTTCATATAGAATGTACGGATCAAGAAGTAGCTGTGGCATTAGTGGAACATTACGGGGGGAAAGATAGTGAACTATCTGCCGCTCTACAGTACTTAAACCATCGTTCTAATATAACAAACCGTTACATCAGCGAACTTTTAGGCTTGATTGCTGCAGAGGAGTTGAGTCATCTAGAAGTAATAGCAGCTATTATTAACAAAATAGGTCTGCCTCTAAATTATGTTAATTCCAAAGAATTAGCTTGGACTTTGAGGTTTATAGATCAAAGTGCTGATCTTATTCAAATGTTAGAGGCTGACATAGAATCTGAAACAAGATCTAAAGCTTTATATGGCAGACATTTGGGGATGGTTAGTGATCCGGGGCTTAAAAAGATACTTTTATTTCTTCGAAAACGAGAAGAAGTTCATAAATCATTGTTGCAACGCGCGCTTAGCTTAGTTAAACAAGGGGGCAGTCAGGAACAGTTTTCCAAGTTGATCTATGATTACAGGATGAGCTTGCAGGTTTTGGAATAGCTTTGTAAAATCTTGTATTGATCTTGTATTAAAGTCTTTTTTCTAAGGACAGCCTAGGACAGGTAGGTTTTACGATGGTATTGTTATTAGTGGCAATAATGTTTTAGTACTAGGTTAAGAAATGAAGTAAATAGTTATATTAAATTTGAAGTGGCTAAATCTAATAGAATCAGCCACTTCTCATAGTGTATTGGGTTATTGAAAGCACAAATGTTGTTCCAGCGGTTATGTTCTCACTTATTTTTCAGCATTCACTTGATATTCCCAAAATCGGTTGGCGATTAACCGCAGGCAAAAGGGATTATTGGCCCAAAGTGATTTATCATCAAGGGAAAGCATTATTGCGTATGCTTGACGGCAAATAGAAAAAATGGAATGGTTTTTTGCTATATAAGCTAACACAGATAAAATAGCTTCTTGTCGTTCCGGATGAAACAAGTTTTGGATGTATCGTCTGCTATGGGGCGCAATTTTATAGTTGCTCAAATCAATGTTAAGAGGCTCTATTTCTTGCTTTGAGAAAGATATTACTTCAAGTTCTGGGAGGTCTGCTATAATGTCTGATGATGCAAGATATTTAATTAGATTTTCTTGGATAATAAATGGAGAAACAAGAAACTTACCCGGTGTTTGGGCTAAGATACGGATTCTTTGAAGGTTAGAAAGAAGTATCTCTTTTTCTTTCTTAATTGGGGTTATGTTGCTTTTTTCTAAATGATTGATAAGCTTGGCTAATACTTCACTGCCCTGACAGGCCTCGATCTCCCATTTCGGCAGGAAGGTAGAAATCCATTGGGCCAGATAAATGTTAGGGGAGTCAAAGATTTTGCATTGAATTAAGGTGGTCAGACCGTCTTCGTTTGGTCGAGACAGTATTGAACGTAGAATATTCGGATGTAAACATAAACGTGTCTTCATCCTTCGTTCGAAAGAGTTCATAGTAAATATTACTCCTTGTAAAGAAATTGGTACGTCTGTAGTTTGTGGAGTAATATGTTAACTATTCTATTTAAGCGCTTGGAAAGAGATGGAAAAGAGATGAGTTTTTGAGTGCACTCAATGTATTTGTTAACCAGGCAAATCGCCAACTCCACGCAAGAAGAGTCGAACACGATTTCACAGAACACCCGGATGGGAATAAGTTACAGATTTCAGGAAGGGAAGGTTATAGTTAACCATAATAAGTTTCTCGGCTATACAAAAGACGAAACAGGAAATTTAGTCATAGTCCCGGAGGAGGCTGAGATTGTCCGCAGGATTTTCAGAGAGTTCCTGGAAGGCAAAAGCCCCTACAAAATAGCCGCCGGTTTGGAACGTGATAAGAAATTGACAGGTTCAGGCGGTTCCCGCTGGTATGACAGTACGGTCACCAAGATCTTGAAGAACGAAAAATACATGGGCGACGCCCTGCTGCAAAAGACTTATACGGTCGATTTTTTGACCAAGAAAAGGGTTAAAAATAGCGGCTATTCCAAAACCGGTAAGAGCGCCTATACGAGTGAGTATGCCTTCTCCGGGAAGCTTTTTTGCCAAAACTGTGGCTCGAAGTATAGAAGATCAGCCTGGGGTTCCGGGAAGAATAAGAAGCATGTGTGGATATGCATCAACCATCAAATGAACGGCGATCCGGCATCTAAGCAAAAGGCGGTCAAAGAGAAGGATATAGAGCAGGCTTTCTTACGGGCAATGAACAAAGTCATTGGCAGTAAGGAAGCCTTTTTAGATAAGATATCGGAAGATATATATCGGGGGCTGAAACCGCTAGAGGAAGAATATACAATTGAGCAGCTTTATGCCCGCTTGGAAGAACTGCAACAGGAAATGAAGAGCTTGGTAAGGCAGGGTATGAAGGAGGGGCTAGTTAACGAGAAGGAATACTCAGTCCTTGGTACCGAGATTGAGTCAATCCGTAACCGGATGCAAAGCCTCAAAGAGCAACAAGCCGAGCGGGCATCGCGGGTAAACCGGGTAGAGGAATTGCAGGACTATCTGATGGTGCAGGAGGCTAACCTCATTGAGTTTGACGAGGAGATATTTCGCAGATTCGTTGAAAAGGTTAAGGTACAATCCATGGCTGAGGCAGCATTTGTATTTAAGGTAGGTGTTGAAGTTCGCGAGATACTTTAAGGTGAATGTGGAATTTTTACCAGTGTGGATTTTGGGTTAGACTAGGTTATTGGAAAAGGAGAGTGTAAATTTGGCTACACAACAAAAACAACCATACGATTTTGCAGGTCAAATGTGGCTTCTGCGTCCTAGAATGACATCAGCCACCAGGCGATACAATACCTCGCTCAAGGGCTTTGCCCCCGCTGCAAAGAGCATAATCCTGTCGTTCCTGGGTCGAAATATTGCCAAGACTGTCGCGACAAACAAACTACGTCGCGAAGGCTTCGGTACAAGTTACTTGGTAAGAATGGTGTAAAAAGGAGTTTAACCCAGAAAATATGAAGCCCATATTTGCCCCAAAATCGATTAGAATTGAAGAGGTAAGGTGGATTTGCCTTAATGATTTTAGCAGTTATAAGTACTTTAAGAACGAAAATGCCGGTCGGGGTTGAGGTAACTTCGACCAGCGTTTCTACCAAAGCAATTTAAGTCAATGCATTTGAAAAGTTATGAAAATAGTTTGTGCTTTGGGGAAGGTATTTTTAAGCCAATGTCGAATAATATTCAAAATGAGATAGCTAATCTGGATTTACTGTTAAAATTAAATTTCGTAAAATGCAAGACCATGGAGGTTGAACTGGGTAGAACCCGGACGATTCTTTATGGTCTTTTTGCGTTAGGAGGTGAAAAAAGATGTGTGAAGCTAATGTATATATCAGAAGTGGGGATGACCAAGAAGAACTGTTTCTTGAACAAGTTGACATTATTGAACCTTTTGAAGAAGGGCTTCGGCTAGTCGACATCTTTGGTAAGCAAAAATTTATTAAGGCTAGAATTAAGGATATGAATCTACTCAACCACCGGATTATTTTGGAGAAATTGCAGACTGTCACTGCTAGATAAGTATATAGATGGTTCAAAAGTTTGAGGGGGAGTAATATTTATGGAGAATGCACGTGCAACAACTGTCATTAACCGTCCCAAATGGCTTCGTTACGGTGTTGCTGTACTGGGAATACACCTTTTGGGACTGGCTCTTCTAATCCCGGCTCTTAAGGAATACCCACAATTGTTAGGAATTGCCTTTCTGGCTTATACATTAGGACTCCGTCATGCTTTCGATGCTGACCACATAGCAGCTATTGATAACACAGTACGTAAAATGGTTCAGCAAAAACTCGAACCGACAGGGCTAGGATTTTTCTTTTCACTAGGGCATTCCTCGGTAGTCTTTATAATGGCTTTGATTACAGCTTTTTCTATGGCTTGGGCCAAAGACAACATACCGCAACTACAGGTTATTGGTGGTCTAATCGGAACAGTAGTTTCGGGAGGGTTTCTTCTCTTAATAGGACTATTTAACCTGTACATTTGGTTTGATATTTACCGATTATTCATGAAAATGCATAGAGGGGAATTTGATGAAGGAAACCTTGAACAACTCCTTTTAAACCGGGGCTTTATTTCACGATTCTTTGGACCACTCTACCGGTTTATTAGTAAGAGTTGGCATGTTTACCCACTCGGATTTCTTTTTGGGTTAGGGTTCGATACCGCATCTGAAGTTGCTTTATTGGCTATCTCTGCAAATGCTGCAAGTCAGGCCATGCCTTTTACCGCAATTTTATCCTTACCGGTTTTGTTTGCAGCCGGTATGAGCCTGATGGACACAGCCGACGGGATTTTTATGACCACTGCTTATAACTGGGCCTTATCTACACCACTGAGAAAGGTTTACTATAATTTGTCTGTTACCGGTATCTCTGTGATTGCAGCATTATTTATAGGGTTAATAGAATTGGCCCAGATCGTGACCCCGAAACTTGGACTCAACGGTGGAATTTGGGGATGGATACAGAATCTTGATTTCGGCGGAATTGGCTATATTTTAGTTGGTCTATTTGTGCTTTCGTGGGGTTTGTCCTATTTAGTCTGGAAGGTATTACGGCTAGAGAATGCTTAGGAAACTTTGAAAGGAAATGTCTGCCCCATGATTATCGAACTATCCTCAAACTTAAAAGTCCCGACTTGCCC
>JAJZSC010000218.1 GCA_021849995.1 Bacillota bacterium
TTTGAGCTGTTTTCGAATAATAGGCCTTACTTTAGCAGTTGCATAGCTATATTTTTTCCTTCCCCTCAGCCATTTTTCCGAAAGTACAATCCCCAATACCATAAACATCAAGATGGAAGATAATTTGACTGCCGATTGGATATCCCCCATGGAAAACCAGGTCTTAAAAATGGCCGTACTAAAGGTTGGAATACCAAAATAGGAAACTACCCCATAATCATTTAGCACTTCCAAGCTGACTAACGTTGTCCCACCCAAAATTGCTCCCCTCGAGATAGGCAGAACGACGCGGAAGAAGATTTCGAAGGAATTACTGCCGAGCATTCTGGCATTTTCAATTAAAGAAGCAGATTGTTTCTCCAAAAAAGCTCGTGTAATCATATAAACATAGGGAAACAAAAATACCGTAAAGATAAATATTGCCCCTTTAATAGTCATAATATCAAAGCTTTTGGGATTCACTTGAACTTCTAGGACATTTCTTAAAAAACGTTGCACAACACCAGTGTAGTCTAAAATACCGTTGTAGGTATAGGCTGCTATATAAGGAGGTATAGCAAGAGGAAGAACCAGAGCCCATTTAAAGAATCTCCGAAAAGGAAAGTCATAGGCGGAAATCAGCCATGCCATTAACGTCCCAATAAGCATGGTTAAGACACCGGTAACCGAAATAATTGTTAGAGAATTAAGGATATAATCCTTAAGTAGATACGTTTTTATATGATCCCAATTCTCATTTGGCTTACTAAACATGTTTGCAAGAATGTCAATATTTGGGGATATTATCAGTAAAACAAAGCAAAAACTCAAGATAGACCAAGGATTAATGTGTAATTTTAATTTTCTTACCGCCAGCAATTTGCACACCCCTTCTGAAGCTTAAGAACATCTCGAAATAGGGTTAAGGCAGCCATTATGGCTGCCTCAGCTTCGAATAATTACTTATTTCCAACCAACTTGATTCATAATTTCTACGGCTTTTTTGTTATTCTCGCCTAGTTTGGTCAGATTGATAGATTGCGGTTTAAAGGTACCCCAGGATTTTAATAGATCAGATGGCTGAACAGTGGGATTAGCAGGATATTCGAAGTTTGCCTCAGCAAATTCCTTTTGGGCTTTGTCACTTGATAAAAATTCAATTAATTTAATGGCATTATCTTTGTTTTTGGCAGCCTTAGTTACCCCAACTCCGCTTACATTGATGTGGGTCCCGGTCGTGTTCTGATTCGGGAAGAAGACTCCAAGTTGTTTAGCAACCTTGACTTCCTCAGGATCAGCAGAATTCAGCATCAACCCCAAGTAGTAAGTGTTCATAATAGCAATGTCTCCTTCTCCAGCGATCACTGCCTTGGCTTGATCCCTATCTGCACCTTTGGGGTCTCTAGCCAGATTATCGACAATTCCTTTGGCCCAAGCTTTAGCCTTATCCTCACCATTGACGGCAATAAATGAAGCTAACAAAGACTGATTATACACGCTCGAAGAAGATCTGACTAGGATTTTACCCTTCCACTTAGGATCAGTTAAATCCTCATAAGTTGATAATTGCTCTGGCTTGACTCGATCCTTGGAATAGACCAATACCCTGGCTCTTACAGTTAGACCGAACCACTGATTATCTTTATCCCTCAAATTTTCAGGCACATTCTTAAAGAGTTTGTCTGAGGTAGCAGTTTGTAACAATCCCTGATCTTTTGCCCGGAACAACCTGCCTACATCTGCTGTTACCAAGAGATCAGCTTGTGTATCTTTCCCTTCTCTGGCCAGCCTCTCAATCAGTTCATCAGATTTCCCCTCAACTAAATTTACTTTAATTCCGGTTTCCTTAGTGAATGATTCAAAGAGTTTTTTATCCGTATCGTAATTCCTGTCAGAATAGACATTGACAACCTGGCTTTGACTAGTTCCTCCCTGCTGAGGGCTAGCTGCTGGTTGAGTAGTGGAGCACCCTGTAAGTATGGCTCCTGCTAAAGTAAGTACTGCAACAAAACTTGCTACAATGGATCTTCTCTTCATCTCTTTTTTCTCCTCCTGTATTTATATGTTTTTTTGATAACGATTATCATTATCATACTAGTAGTATAAAAACAAACCCCTATTCTGTCAAGCAGTATTCCCTAGTTTATCTTTTCACTATTGACTGGTTTAAACGCTTACCTAATACGCAAAAAAAATTGCTTATCCCCAATCGGATTAGCAATTTTAACATCGTTGCCTAAATCATCTACTTTAAATAATCTAGCGGATCAGTATGCTCTCCATTGATAATCACTTCAAAATGAAGATGTGATCCGCTAGCACGCCCTGTTGAACCGACAGCCCCAATTTTCTCTCCCTTAGCTACAGGCTGCCCTGTAGTAACATATAGCTTCGAACTATGAGCATATCGTGTCATAACCCCATTTTCATGCTCAATAAGAATGCTGTTTCCATAGCCACCATCCCATTCAGCACTAACTACCGTCCCAGAGGCTTCAGCCACAATAGGATCACCTTTATTCCCTTCTATATCAATTGCGGGATGGAATTCACTTCCCCGGTACCCGTAATAAGAGTTAATTCTCCCACGCAATGGCCAAGTCATATCAGAAGTAAGCTGTCCATTTCCCCGGGAATATCTGAATACTACAGAAGTACGTTGTGGCCCTCGTACTAGAATAACATCTTCAATTCTGAAAGGAAGAAGAATAAAAATTCCCAACAATTAGAAAGACGATCAATACCACAGGAATAAAAAGAGATTGGACCAATAACTGGCCAATCTCTTTTTTGGGCTTTTAGTGATTTTTTGTTCTTCTGTTATAACAACTTTACTGATTGAATCATATTCTATTTTACAGGGAGTTGATAGATTATGCCTAAGATTTGTATTGATCCAGGCCACAATGCTTCTGGAGCGGATACCGGTGCTCAAGGAAATGGGCTTAAAGAGGCAGATCTAAATCTTGATATAGCTCGGAAGTTAAGAAGGTTACTTGAAGCGAACGGCCTCCAAGTAATAATGACTAGAGATGGTGAATTTGTTAATGGTCCACATTCAACAGTCAATGAATCACTCAAAACACGATGTGACATAGCAAACAGTTTTGGCGCAGACCTTTTCGTGAGCATTCACATTAATGCCGGTGGAGGAACGGGTAGTGAGATATATGCTCTACCAGGTGGCCAAGCTGTAGTTGCTGCCCAGCGGGTCCTCGACAGGCTCATCTACGCGTGTAACTGGGCTAATCGCGGTGTAAAAACAAATCATGAGTTTTATGTACTGGTGCATACGGACATGCCGGCAATTCTCACAGAAAATGGATTTATCGATTCTCAAGATGCCAATAAAATTTCTACCGAGGAGTTTCGTCAGATTATTGCCGAAGCGCATGCCAAAGGGATATGTGACTTTTTTGGTATAGCATATGGTGCCCCAAGCCAACCGGTGATGTATCGTGTAATCTTGGATGGACTTCAGATAATGGCTCTTAATTCAGAAGAAACCGCTATATCGCAAGTCAAAGAGGCTGTAAATAACGGAAGAGCCCAGACCGGTATAGTACAGCGCAACACCGACGGTAAAAACACGTTTGTCTATGCCCTTCCAACCCAATCAACACCATCTACACCCTCCACCCAAGTACCGGAAATTCCTCAACACACGCCTAGCAGGACAAAAACTCCGATTATGGGTACGGAAACCATAACGATCGAGCAATGCAGAAGCTTCTTATTAAGACGTAATCCAAATGCTCCAGATATAATTCCGTTATACAAGAAGTACGGTGAAATCCTCGGCATCCGCTGGGGTTATGCAGTTGCTCAAATGATTAAGGAGACTGGCTTCCTTGGATTTGGTGGGAGTGTTGGGGCTGGTCAGAATAACTTTGCAGGGATTGGAGCAGTTGCCGCTGGTGTTCAAGGCGCTTCTTTCCAGACACCGGAAGAAGGTGTCCTAGCTCATTTGGAACATCTCTATGCTTATGCCTCCACTAGCCAATTACCAATGGGATTATTTAAAGTCGACCCACGATTTGATCTGGTTACACGCGGAAGTTGCCCCAACTGGGAAGACCTCAACGGACACTGGGCTGTCCCTGGAGATGGGTACGGGGAGGATATCGTAAGGATATATATTCAGATGGCATCAGAAATTGTTGTTCCAGTTGAACCAGCGAAATCAACACCATTAACGGCAGTGAAACCTTGGTATGACAGTAAAACCCTGTGGGTTAACTTCGTGATGATAGCCGGGATATTAGCTCAACAATTATCTGGTACGGATCTATTTACACCTGAAGTGGAAGCATCTATCATTGCGGTTGTTAACGTAATTTTACGTGCTATTACAAAGGACAAAATTACTTGGAAGCAGTAAACCTTCACTATAAATATGTCAAGCTAGGTGAATAACAACCAACATGCCACAAGTTCCAGCTAATAAGCAGAGGTTGAGGATTCTTTAAGAATCCTCAACCTCTTTACTGCTAATAGATCAGGTCATTTCAGCTTGGATTTATTTTACTTTGTATTTACATCCCGTAGCAAAAATTTATGTATTAAAAACTTTATCATAGACTTGTTAGACTTTAAAATGCATTACAGCCTGTTGCAAGTTCTGTCCTAGATTAGCCAGGGATATAGCTGAAGCCGAAATTTCTTCCATCGCTGCGCTTTGTTCCTCGGTACTTGCGGAAACTTCCTGTGCCGCGGCCGCATTTTGCTGGGCCACAGAAGAGATCGACTGAATCGATTCCGAAATTCCCTTAGCGCTATTATCAACCTGATTTGAAGTAGTACCTACTTCAGAAATATGAACGCTTAAATTTGCTACAACCTGAGAAATACTTCCGAATACTTCACTCGTTCTATTCACTGCTGCCTGTTGAATTTCCGCTGCCTCTTTAGTTTTGTCCATTTCTGCCTGAGCTTGAAGCGCACCTTGCTGAATCTTGTTAACTATCTCGTTGATCTCAGATGTAGCACTTGCCGCTCCTTCGGCTAGTTTCCGGACTTCTTCGGCCACCACCGCAAAACCTCTACCATGCTCGCCCGCCCTAGCCGCTTCGATCGCCGCATTAAGGGCAAGCAGATTAGTTTGATCTGCTATATTGGCAATAGTCTTAAGGATATTACTCACTTCCTGTGATTTCTGGGCCAAATCTGTTACCGCTGTTCCAACGTTTACTACGGCCGCAATATTATCTTTCATCTTCTCATTTTGATCATCTACTGCTTTGAGCCCTTCTGATACATAAGAGCTAGCCTCACCTGATATCTTAACTATTCCTTGTATCCGATTTGTCATTTCACTAATAGCTGCGGTGATACCAATAGCCATCTCAGCAATTTGGTTTGAATTCATAGCCTGCTCGTTTGCACCTTTAGCCATTTCTTGGGTAGCTACTGTTACGTGCTCAACAGATTGGTTAGCTTGTTCGGTTGAAGCGCTAAATTCCTGAGCTGCAGAGGCGATTTGATTAGAACTGTCCCTGATCTGGACGACCACCGCTTTTAGATTTTGAGTCATAGTATCCATGGATTTAGCCAATGAGCCTATTTCATCTTTTCCATTGGTATCCCATTTTACATTAAGGTTTCCACTTGCTACATTACTTGCCCCAGCTTCCAGCTCTTTAAGAGGTTTACTTATCATTCTGCCTAGTATGAAGGATAAAGCAACTGCTACAATTGTACTAAAAATAAGCAGTATGTAAAAATTTCTACTGGCTTCATGCCCGTGGGCTACTCCTTTAAAATAGGTTTGTTCAGCTTTTTGCTTTTGAATATCCATAATGTCAACAATACTCTTTAAAGCATTGTCCCTAAGTGCACTCGAAGACTTTAACAAGAGCATAGCTACTTCTATGTCGTTTTTATTGCTTAATTCTATGATCTCGGCACGTGAATTTCGATAATAGTCCAAGCTTGTTGTAAAGATATCCAACGCTTTCTTGACATCCTCATTATCAGAAGCAAGCATTTCTCGTAATTGCTCCTCTAAATCAATAATAAGTACTGTTCGTTCATTCATCTCTTTTTCAATCTCAGCCTTTTCTTGAGCTGAAAGAGCCCCTACGTGGTCTGCCAGCCTTAAGCTATTAAATGTAGTATTGTATCTGATGTCGGCGAGAACAGAAAGCGGTATCAGGCTCTCTTTATAGATTA
>JAJZSC010000219.1 GCA_021849995.1 Bacillota bacterium
ATCTTGGACAATTTCCTGCCAGGTCAGGCCAAACTCAGGCGCCAGATGGCTTCCGGTAACAATGAGCTGGCAATCAACGTCCTCATCTTTATCAAGCTCTTGAATCAGACATCGAAGCAAGCCATATTCAGAGCGCGAGCCCGTTACGATACAAATTTTTCTTTTTAAAGGCATATGAAATCATCCTTTTCATAATTTCGCTCCGCTACCTGCCCCATCACCCGATCCCAATAAATAGGACTGACACCTAAGCCTGGCCTTTTTACCGTAATGTTTTCCTCGCTGAAGGTTTCGCCTAAGCGAATCGGTTTTCGGGCGACGATTGACTTGCGGACAAAAGCCATGTTTTTCTTTTCGCTGGGACTGGGCACTTTGATACCCGTTCCGAGAGCAAGTTCAATGTTTCTTATGCTTTCAACCATTTTCCTGAATTCTGCCGGTTCAATACTGGCCTTGTGATCCGGCCCTGGCAATGCTTTGTCCAGCGTAAAATGTTTCTCTACCACGCAGGCACCAAGGGCTGCTGCTGCCAGCGCAGCTTCAATCCCTGGCGTATGGTCGGAGTAGCCGGTTCTGACGCCAAGTTCTGCGGCAATAGTTCTGATGGCAAGGAGGTTGGCATCCTCAAAGGGTGTCGGATACTCGGTGTTGGCATGCAAAACAACAACCTGATTCTTGGGCAAGCCGCTTTCGCTAAGAACTTGCAGGGCGGCAGAAATTTCGGAAAGATCACTCATTCCTGTCGAAAGGAGCACCGGTTTGCCAAAAGCTGCGATTTTCCGTAAAAAGGGCCAGTCAGTCAACTCCGCAGACCCAATCTTAAAAAAATTCTGAAGGGTGTTTAAAAACGCAGCACTCTCATACTCATCTGCCGTTGAGAGGAATGCTATGCCACAGGCATCGCAATATTCCTTCAGCCTGGCAAAATCAGCATAGGATAATTCCAGCCTTTTCAACATTGTAAACAGGTTTGTATCAATACCCGCCTGCTCCTGCTGATAGGTTGTCTTGGGCGCCCAACGGGTAATGACATTTTCTGTTCGCCAGGTCTGAAATTTAATGGCGTCGGCACCGACCTGGCAGGCTGCCTCAATCAATTCCCTGGCTCTGGCCAGGGAGCCGTTATGATTTACACCTGCCTCGGCAATGATATATACTTTATCCTTCCCAAACATTTTCTCTGACCTTTCTGGCCGGGTTGCCGTAGACGATGGAATAATCAGGTATATCTTTAGTAACTACTGCGCCGTCACCCACAATGCAGCAGCGGCCCACACTTTTTTTGAACCCGATGGAAGCCCCGTCGGCAATCAGGGTGTTATCACCAATACTTTTGCCTGCCATGCTAACATTTCCGGCCAACAATACATTGTTGCCAATGATTTGGTCATGGTTTACGCTGGTGAAACTATTGACAATACAATGAGATCCGATAATCACACCGTTGGCGATTTTAGTATAGGCTTCAAGCAAATTGCCCCTTCCGATGGTGACAAAGCGTGACACAATGGCCGCCGGGTGGATAATATTGACCGCTTTAAGCTTATCATCATATTTTGCCGCTAGGCGCTGCCTGATCCGCATGTCGCCAACCCCCAGAAAGTATCCGGAGATATCGGGGTTTTCCTTTAACAACAGGTCAACGTCATCATCACAGCAGACCACTTCATACCCCATGATTTTTTTGCCGGTATCCGCCTTGTCCGCTATGACCAAGCCGAATACTTCTATATTTTTCATTTGATCGATATTGTCCATGACCATGCGGGCATGTTCACCGCAACCGATGAGGATAATCCGTTCTTTTTCCATCAGTCATCCCTTCCATCAAGGTATTTGACAATAATACGTCCCTGATTGTCCACCCGGGCCGAGTCCGGGAGCAGGTAATCCGGGTTCCAGCGCAATCTGTCCTTAATTCGGTAATTGGTTTGAATATCTAGATAGCCTTGCCCGTCTTTTGCGCCAAGGGTCCCCTCATAGAGGGTTACTTTGCCAACATCGGTCATTAATGAAAGCATCGGTTTGATTCTGCCCGATATTCGGCCCGATGAAGTTAGTTCCTTAATCAGGGTAAGAGCCGTGGCAATACTGGTACGGAAATGGTGGGTACCGATTAAAGGAACAGGATGAAAAAGATAATGTGCCTCCACGCCCAGATATCTGAGCTGGTCGTATAACTCCACCAATACGGGGATATTGTCGTTTACATTCTTCAGCAAAACGTTTTGGCTGTATATCCGAACCCCGGATTTCTGCAGAACTTCAATAATTTTACGGGATTGTTCCTGTAACTCTATGGCATGGTTGATCTGAATGGCACATTCAAAGCTGATACTTTGGCCATATGACTTGAAAAAACCGAACAGTTCTTCATCGAATTTATCCGGAGATTGAACAGGCAGTCGCGTACCAATCCTGATAATTTTAATATCAGGGGCTTTTTTGACCACTTCCGATATTAACTCCATCAGCAAACGGGGCACCATAAAGGGGTCGCCCCCTGTGATCAGCAACTCTTTTAGATGCTTATCAGAAGCAATATATGCTACAATCCTCTCGATGTCGCTTCTTTTGATTTGCACCGGTTCATAATTTGCGCGCAGGCAATAACGGCAGTGGGCAGCACAGACCATGGTCAAATCGATAACCAGCTGTCTTTTGTACAGCCTCTCCAGGCCGTGCGGTAATCCCCCCTTGCTGGTGAGGGCCGCTTCGTAATGCTTCAGGTTGTGTTCTTTCCCGACAAGGTCTTCCAGCGGCGAATAAAAATACTGGTTATATATGGCATTATATTCAGGGGATTTCCCCCCAAACTCACTTCTGATACTAGCAAGCAGATGTTCCAGGTATTCCGGCACCTTCTGTTTAAAAGCGGCTTTCTTCAGCTCCGGCATTGGGTCTTATCCTCCTTTTTGGTCTATTCATTTAGCAGATGCGCAGGCACACCTGCATAGACACGTCCCCCCGAGAGGTTGGATATAACTGTGCTACCCATGCCAATAACTGTCCCATTTTCAATAAATATCCCTTCCCGCACTGAACAATTGATTCCGCTTCAGTGTATACATGGTTAATTCCACCGTTCCACCAGCCTGATTTTATTTTCCCCGCCTGCCAGATGTTCGACCAGAAGGATTTCCGGCGTAATAAAAAGTCTATCCCTGATTTCTTTTTTAATCTTTTCGGCCAGAGAAGCATGATTCTGCTTGCCGGCCAGCACTTGTACCCGGACGGCAATTTTATCAATAGGCTGTCGGTCAGGAACCATTACAACATAGGCTCCGGTACATTCGGGATAGGGTGAAAGCAAGGATCGGATGGATTCCGGATAAAAATTTATTCCTTTAATAACCAGCATGTCGTCACTTCGTCCTCGGATTAAAAAGCGAAAGCCTTCATTTCCACAAGGACAGTCAGCGGTTGAAACAATTTCGATAATATCTCCGGTACGATACCTAATTAAAGGCTGTGCTTCCTTAACAAGGTGAGTCAGGACCATTTCGCCGCAAACACCGTCTGCGAGGGGTAGCGCTGTGCCCCTTGCCGGATCAATTATCTCCACATGTAAAAAAGGTAAAGCAGTGAAATGAAGTCCTTCCCGACGATTGCACTCGGCGCCAAGAATACTGATGATCTCTGAAAGTCCGTAGTTGGCATTAATGGCCTCCATTTGCCATTCATCCTCTATTTTTTTACGAAAACCTGCATCCTGCATACCGGCCTCTCCGCCAAAAAACCCCTTTTTAAGTCCGAGACCTTCAGACGGCAAATTATACTTCTCATGAAGGATCTTCCGAATTGTAGCTAGATAGGAAGGTGTGGAGTGAATACACGGGCTATCGATCTCCAGCAGCATATCAATGAGATTTTCTGTTTTTCCGACGCCATAGGGCACAACAGCAGCTCCCGTCGCTTCCATGCTCTGGTGATCCATAAAGCCACCCATCCACATGCAATAATTCATGCAATTAAAAACTATGTCATTATAATCCATACCGGCAGTTAGAAAAGCGCGGCTGCCGGCAAGGATAACCTGTTCAACATCATGAGCTGTCAGTACCAAGGTCAATGGTCGCATGGTGGTTCCAGATGTTCTATGTAAACGGGCAATATTTTTACGTTCCACGCAGACGTTGGTGCCAAAGGGTGGATTCTGTAACTGATCGTCCAATAACATCCGCTTGGTAGCAAAGGGGACATCAGTGAAACGTTCAATAGTAAGTCCTTTAAATAAATTGTGGTAAAAAGAACTTTTTTCCGCCTGTTGCCTGACTAACTCCAGGAGTTCTTTTTCTTCTCTCAACTTAACCACATCCTTTATTGTCCTATAACAACTCGACTTTCGCAGAAGATAAAAAGACTTTAAACCAATGAGAGCCGGAGTTAGAGCGAAAAAAATAACACAGAGTAGTTATTGGCATTCCTTTTAAGTCTGAGACTCACTGGCACTATTAAGTTGTCTGAGTGCGCAGAGAAACATAAAACCCTAAAAGGGCTAGAGGCGCAAACAGTGGACTTTAGGCGAAGACGGTAGTTCTTCCATAAAATGTTTTCTCTGTGCTCTCGGACCGCAAAGTCAATGCCAATTAGTCTCAAGACCGATAAGGAATACCCTAAAGCACCTCTGTGTTATGTTTCCATAATTCCCTATAACCCAGACCAACGATGGGTTTAACCCTGTCTTTCTTCAGTGAAAGTTGAGTTAACAATATTTAAGTCTGTAAGTACCGCACTGCTCGGGATATTAATCAATCTCCTTTCCAGATCCTCAGCACAAGCAAGAGACATTCTCGGACAATCCTCATACATAATCAGTTTGTGCATCAAGGTCCAGGAGGGGCGGGTCATGATACCCTGATTGTTAGTTAATTCAAGTAATTTGTTGCGCTCACAGGAGTATTCTTTATCGAGAAGAAGTACGTTAAGCCAATAATTACTGCGAGCAAAATCCGCCTCTTTGAATATCTTAACACCTTCAATTCCGGTAAAGGCTTCCTGATATCGTAAAGCCAGAGCCCTCTTCTGCCTTATATATTCCGGCAGTTTCTCCAGCTGAGCACAGCCCAGGGCTGCATTAATATTGGGCATTCTGTAGTTATAGCCCACCAGATCATGATTGAAGGCCCAAGGGTGGGGCAATTTAGCCTGGGTGGTCAGGTGTTTGGCCAACGCAGGTAAAGAAGTATCATTAGTCAAGATAGCCCCGCCACCGCCGGTGGTAATAATCTTATTGCCATTAAAGCTCAGAACCGAAAGCCGTCCCCAGCTTCCGGTATGATACCCCTTGTATAATGAACCCATTGATTCGGCCGCATCTTCTATCAGCACCAGACCGAATTTTTGACAGACGTCTAACAATGGCTCCATATCTACCGGGTGCCCAAAGGTGTGCATGGGCACCACCGCTTTAATGCGACGACCGCTTTTCTTGTTGAAACAGCCTTCGGTTCGCAATTCGGTTATATCCTTTAAATAGTCGCCCAGCTTAAGCGGGTCTAAACCCAGGGTTTTTTCATCGCTGTCGGCAAAATGAGGCACAGCGCCGCAATAGCTAACAGCATTGGCGGTGGCGACAAAGGTTAACGTAGGCATTAAGACCTCGTCACCGGCTCTGACTCCGGCCAGTTGCAAACAGATATGGAGTGCTGCTGTACCATTTACAACTGCTATTACGTGTTTGATCCCGGTGTATTCTGCAAGTTGTTTTTCAAAGAGGGACACATATTTCCCAACTGAAGAAACCCAGCCGCTGTCTAGGCACTTTTTAACATAAGCCCATTCTTTCCCATCAAATTGCGGTTCGTGGAGGGCGATTGATTTTTGTGCTTGGGGTAAAACTTTTTGTAAAGTTTTGATGATTGGATTTAGATCAAATTTTTTTTTCATAAGTTATAAACTTCTGGATGGTATCTTTTAAGATTCTTGTTTTGCCTAAACCAGTTTATCGTTTCCGCCAATCCTCGCTTTAAACCCTCATATCCTGCAAATTCCGGTTTCCAGCCCAGGAGCTTTTCTGCCTTGGTATTATCTGCCCATAAGCGATCCACCTCGCTTTTTGCCGGGCGCAGCCGTATTTTTTCGGGCTGGATTTCTATCTTGACCTGCATTATTTCAGAT
>JAJZSC010000220.1 GCA_021849995.1 Bacillota bacterium
AGGAGCGGTTCTGATTTGGAAATTTGTTATCCAAAGGCAAGTTGTGGGGGGCACTGGACGCGGTGTAGTCATTTCTACAACTTCGGTTGACTTTTCTGACATTGGCGGACAGTCCTCTGCGAAAAAGGAACTCCAGGAGTCTTTAGATTTTCTTGTACATTCAGAGCAAATGAAACATCTTGGAATTCGCCCTTTAAAAGGGATACTTCTAACAGGACCTCCTGGTACAGGAAAAACCTTGTTAGCTAAAGCAGCAGCTCGTTATACAGACTCATCGTTCTTAGCTGTATCTGGAAGTGAATTTGTCCAAATGTATGCTGGTGTTGGAGCAGAAAGAGTAAGAAATTTATTTAAAAGGGCACGTGAGTTAGCTCGAAAGGAAAAGAAAAATAGTTCGATCATTTTTATTGACGAGATAGATATCCTTGGAGCTAAACGAGGAAGTAATATTTCACATCATGAATATGATCAAACGCTTAATCAGTTGCTTGTTGAAATGGATGGCCTTGGTACAGATCAAGGTCCAAGAGTATTGCTGATTGCCGCTACGAACCGTGCCGATGCCTTAGATCCAGCCTTACTAAGGCCAGGTCGTTTTGATCGTCAAGTAAAAGTTGATTTACCTGACAAAGAGGGAAGATTAGCAATTTTGAGAATTCACGTAAAAAACAAGCCATTAGCTGAGGGTGTAAATTTAGAGAATATTGCCCGGGAGACTTTCGGTTTTTCTGGAGCACATTTGGAAAGTGTAGCTAATGAAGCGGCTGTTTTTGCTATGCGTGAAGACTCATCCTTTATAACTGAAGGTCACTTGCGTGAGGCAATTGACAAAGTACTGCTGGGTGAAAAGCTGGATCGTAAGCCTACTCAAGAAGAAATGAAGAGAGTAGCTATTCATGAAAGTGGACACGCACTTA
The DNA here is from genome assembly GCA_021849995.1 of Bacillota bacterium. Lineage (GTDB taxonomy): Bacteria > Bacillota > Desulfitobacteriia > Desulfitobacteriales > Desulfitobacteriaceae > JAJZSC01. Next base: position 918 of record JAJZSC010000220.1, read on the forward strand.
TGGCAGAAATCTTAAGGCCAAATTCTGTTTCGCAGGTTTCGGTTCGTTCTAGGGGGAATGCATTGGGATATGTAAGACATAATCCTAAAGATGATTTATATTTATATACTCAAGCCATGATCGAGGAGCAGATCATGGTAGCACTTGCTGGAGCGATTGCTGAAGAGTTGATTTTAGGAACAAGAAGCACAGGTGCTGCTGGAGATTACGAGATGGCTCTAAACTTAGTAGAAAAAATGATTATGTCAGGAATGTCGTCTCTCGGCATTATCGATATTACAAAATTAAACGCTGAGCAGAGACATAAAGTTACACAGGATATTATTAGCTCACTCGAGAATAAAACAAGGCAGGCCGTAGAAGAAAACAGAAGGATACTTCTTAACATTACAGATATTTTAGAAAAGGAAGAAACCGTAAGTGGAGAAATAATCCGCAACTACTTGGACTTGGCCGCTTAAACACTCCATGGGGAGTGTTTTTTTTGGCGTATCGAAAAGTATATCTTTCAGAGTGCATAAGGGCAGCTAGGCAGCTCCCTGCGCCTAAGCATGGCGCCAGCCAAGTTTTCTTACATAAAAATGCAGGATAAGTTTTCTAGGTATGAGAAATAACTAGATAACGAATTGAAGTTTGCCTAAGTATCAGGGGAGTGATAATATATAATGAAAGCTGAAATAATTTCAACGGGTACAGAACTGCTTCTAGGGCAGACACTTAACACAAGTGCTTTCTACTTGACGGAACAATTGAGCTCTTTAGGAATAGAGGTCGACTACCATACTACAGTTGGAGATAATCCTGAACGTTTAAAAAATGTTATCCGACAAGCTATCGAACGGTCAGATTTGATTATCACAACTGGTGGGACTGGTCCTACAAAAGATGATTTGGCAAAAGAATTAGTAGCTCAAATACTGAATTTAGACTTAGTCCTTGATCGAAACAGCCTTGAAGCTATTAAAGCTTTTTTCGCCGGCCGAAATGCAGAGATGCCAAGGTCTAATGAAAAACAGGCTTACATCCCTCAAGGTGCCAAAATACTTCCGAATCCTGCCGGTACTGCACCGGGTGCAATCGTCACTAACCAAAATAAGAAGATTGTCATTCTTCCAGGCCCGCCGTCTGAACTTGAGCCTATGTTTACAAATTACTTGTTACCAGAGTTAAAGAGCTTGACCCAAAAAGATTCACATAGGATGCAAGTCCGAGTGCTAAAACTGTTTGGACTGGACGAGTCAGCAGTAGAAGAAATAATTGGAGATTTAATGCTGCAATCTTCCCCGGCAATAACGTTATTGGCAAAGCGTGGAGAACTACATATAAGGCTAATAGTCAGAAATGTAGATCAAACGAATGCAGAAAGAATTCTCGATCAGACTGAAAGAGAAATTCGAACTAGGCTTGGAGATAAAGTATTTGGCAAAGATAAAGAGACTCTGGTAGGAATCGTTAGTCAGGAGTTAAAGAAGGCTAATCTTTCCCTGGCAGTTGCTGAATCGTGTACTGGCGGAATGCTTGGGGCTGCTTTGACTCAAGAATCCGGGAGTTCGGAGTTTTTTCTAGGCGGAGTTATATCCTATTCAAACAGCCTTAAGGTAGGAATATTGGGTATTAATCAGTGTACACTTGATTCTGTGGGTGCTGTGAGCCAAGAGACTGCTCGAGAGATGGCAGAAGGAGTACGAAAGTTAACTGGAGCTAAGATTGGTATGTCAATAACCGGTATTGCAGGTCCAACCGGAGGAAGTCATGAAAAGCCTGTGGGGCTGGTATATATTGGTCTGGCCGCTCATGAAGGAGTAGAGGCCAGGAGGTTTCAGTTTTTTGGAGGCAGGGATTCTGTACGCCAACTATCTGTAAATGCGGCGCTGCAATGGCTTCGCTGCTATTTGTTAAGATCGAAAGGAGAACATAATAATTCGTGATGGTAGAACGCAAACAATCATTCGGTGAAATAACATTAAGTAAACAGGTTTTACAAGCGTTGTTTGAAATGGGCTTCGAAGAGCCTTCTCCTATACAACGGGATGCTATTCCGCTTGCCCTGGAAGGACAAGATCTGATTGGGCAGGCTCAGACTGGAACTGGCAAAACTGCCGCCTTCGGAATTCCTGTAGTAGAAAGGATAAACCCAAAGTTCCAAGCAGTTCAAGCCTTAGTCATTACCCCCACTAGAGAATTAGCAGTACAGGTATCCGAGGAAATCGCCAAAATAGGGAAACACAGACATATAAAACCTCTGGCTATTTATGGAGGGCAATCAATCGATCGCCAAATTCGAGCATTGCGCTATGGATGTCAGGTTGTAGTTGGTACACCTGGCAGGCTATTGGATCACTTAAATAGAGGAACTCTTCGCCTGCAATATGTTAAAACAGTAATACTCGACGAAGCTGATGAGATGCTGGATATGGGATTCATTGAAGATATTGAGAGTATCTTAAATCAGGCACCAGGAGAAAGGCAGATTATGCTGTTTTCCGCCACTATGCCCCCGGAGATCCGCAGGCTGGCTCATAATTATATGACTAATCCTAAATCGGTTGAAGTGAGCAGGGACGAACTTACAGTTCCATTAATTGAGCAGGTCTTCTATGAAACACGTGATAAAATTAAGGTCGATGCTTTATGTAGGATAATTGACATAGAAGATATTGACCAGGCAATTATTTTTTGCCGCACCAAGCGGGGAGTAGACGAATTAGTGGCTGCTTTAGAAGCCCGGGGATATTTTTCGGAGGCTCTACATGGTGATCTAAGCCAGCAACAGAGGGACCGGGTGATGAAGCGTTTCCGGGATAGAAAAACTGAACTGCTTATTGCCACTGATGTAGCAGCACGTGGATTGGATATTGATAATGTTACTCATGTCATAAACTTTGACATTCCACAGGACCCAGAGTCTTATGTACACAGAATAGGCCGGACAGGAAGAGCGGGTAGAAAGGGCCAAGCAATTACTCTAATATCTTCCAAAGAATATCGCCAGCTTCGGACGATTGAAAGATTGATCAAGACCAGGATTCAAAGGTGTGAGTTGCCTTCTATGGCAGACGTAAGTGAACGTCAAGCTGAAAATCTTAAGAATAAGCTTATTCAGGTAATTAAACAGGACCACCTCAGTACTTATCGATCTATCGTGAATGAACTTTTTGAGGAGTACGATTCAATTGATATTGCTGCTGCAGCTTTAAAATATGCAGTGGAAGGAATCAGTGAGACAGAAGAACATCACATTGATGAAGAGTTTGCGTTTGGTAATACTGGGGCGGCACCAGGTATGGTTAGATTGTTTATGAATATAGGCAGATTGCAGCAAATCCGTCCTCAAGATATTGTTAGATGGATTGCTGATGAAAGTGGAATTCCTGGAAATATTATTGGGATGATAAATATTTATGATAAGTTCACCTTTGTAGAGGTTCCGGAGCAGTATGCCACCAGGGTTTTGAGTTGTATGCACCAAAATATGATAAAGGGCCGTAAGGTTAGTGTAGAACCGGCCAAAGCCAGAAACTAATTTAATAAAAATCTTTTTCGGAAAACGTGATTCATGTCAAAGTGTAATCACGTTTTTTTCATACCTATGAATAAAGCAAATTCAAGTTCTAAAGGTATGATTCAGGCAATTTGTAACAAATTTTGTTTCATGTAACGCATATTGTTTCAAAAATGTAACGGTAATAATGAAGATACAGATCAATTTATGAAAATAACTCTTTTTTAAGCAGAACTATTTTTTTAGCGCAAAGCCTAAACAGCCACTATATAAGCTTACAGACTTAAAGTGAGAATTATATGAAGAAAGCCAAAAGAAAATTTCTTTTGTTAAGTCCGGAGTTGGCACAAATGTTGCATTTAGATAAGTGCTAAAAGGAGGGTGAATATAGGTGGCAAAAAATCTTCCAATTGTCCCAACAGCGAAAGCAGGAAGTTTGGCAGAAACACCGGGAGGGGCCCCGCAACGGGAGCAACACCCAGTCATAGTTGATTGCTCTTGTTTAGAGGTCAGTCTGTTTTGCCCAGATGGGGCGTTATCAAGTAATAATGGAAAAGTAAAATTGGATTTGAGGCTATGCAAAGGCTGCGGAATTTGCGCCACGGAATGCAAAGACGGTGGAATTAAAATGGTCCCCGAGTACACTGGGGTACAAGGCGTATTTCCGGTAAAGGGGGGTAAATAAATGTCGACAACATTATTAACTGGTTCAGAAGCAGCAGCATATGGTGCGAAGTTAGCAAAAATTGAAGTTATTTCTTATTACCCCATAACCCCTGCTTTCCCAGCTATGGAAAGGGTAAGCAAATTCATTCAAGAAGGTGAGCTCAACGCTAAGTTTGTTCGCGTTGAGTCAGATCACAGTGCATTAGCTGCTGCACTTGGAGCATCTCTAGCAGGCAGTAGAGCATTTACGGTAACAAATTCTCAAGGGCTGCTATACATGACTGAGGTTTGCTATCACGTAGCTGGGCTGCGACAATCAATTGTCATGGCAGTGGCTAACAGGGCCCTCTCTGCACCACATAACCGTTTCCCAGAACAAGGGGATGCCATTTCCCAAGGGCCAAGCGGTTGGATTCAACTGTTCTGTGAAAACAACCAAGAGGTCCTGGACAATACCATTCAGGCCTATAAGATCGCCGAAACAGTAAAGCTGCCCATTATGGTTAACTATGAGGGTTACATTCAATCTCATACCCTTGAAGAAGTAAGTATTCCTGAACAGGCAAGAGTTAATGGCTTTTTACCGCTTACCAGGTTTAAGACTCTTGATGTAGATAACCCTCAGGGAGTTAATACCGTAACAAGTCCAGATTTCTATATGGACTACAAGTATCGCCAAAACGAAGCAATGGTACTGGCGCTTGATGTTATTGGTCAAGTAGCTGAAGCTTACAATAACGAATTTGGGCGTAACTGGTCTGGTGTTATCGAAACCTATAAGATGGACGGTGCTGAGCATGCTTTGGTGTGCATGGGCTCAATGGTTAGCGAAGCTCGTATAGTGGTAGATGAACTCAGAAAACAGGGTAAAAACGTTGGTCTTGTTAAAATTCGTTCCTGGAGACCATTCCCGACCAAAGCATTGCGTGATGCTCTAAAAGGTGTCAAGCTTGTGACAGTCTGCGATAAAAATATCGTCTACGGTATCGGTGGAACGATAGGTACAGAAATCAGCGCCGCGTTGTATGGAAAAGC
>JAJZSC010000221.1 GCA_021849995.1 Bacillota bacterium
GAGCAGATTCAACCGTCTTTACAGATTCAAGGGATTCGACCCGTTTAGATTCGGATTCCCGTTTATCAGTATTATCGACTATTCTATCCATAATACCATTAATAAACTTCGCAGAATCTTCACCACCATATCGTTTAGCTAGTTCAACCGCCTCGTTCAAAGTGACCCGTCCGGGGATATCCGTGCGATAAAGTACCTCATAAGTTGCTAAACGCAACAGGTTACGATCGACCGTTGCCATCCTATCTATGGACCAACCTTGGGCATAAGCGGCAATTTTCTTATCTATCTCCTCTTTATGCAACAAGGTTCCTTCTACAAGCTCCTGAGCAAAAGGCACACTGTTTTCCGGTACCGTAAACTCTTCAGCCCATTTACTAACCGTCTTTGCTTTGTCGATATTGTCTCCTGTCATATCTACTTGAAACAGTACTTGAAGTGCCGTTTCCCGCGCTAATCTCCTACTCATTTTAATCCTCCTGCCAACGTATCATTACTCCTAGTCCAAATTCAAGTCCTTGAGATCTAATGCCTTTCAAAAAAACGACCAAGCCAATCCAGCAGATTCTTATGGTCATCCTGTCTCTTGCCTAGCCAAAACCCTAATCCGGTAAACAATGACAACACAAATGCCTTCCAAAAACCAAGCAACACCACGAGCAGCCCAATGAAAAAACCGGCGCTGGTTCCGATAAGCTTGCCAGGATGTTCAGCTAAGGACCATAAGAAAAACCGGGTTAACTTTTCTCCAAGTTCCGCCCAAACTTCTTTCATCGAACCCGTGCCGGCAGAGCAGCTTCCAAGCTGCGAACCAGCACTTTCACCTCTGCTACTCGAATCCCGGTATATTGTTCAACATCATTTGTAATCTTTACCTGTAAATCTTGCGAAACTTCCGGAATTATAACATCAGGATTATATTGAACAATAACAGTAATTTCTAAACCTTCTTCACGGTGCTTTAAAGTGGAATTTACATTCCTGACCCCTGCTTGAGTTAAGGCACTTCGTGCTATGATTTCCCTCAATGCTTCCTGACTTACTCTTACTTCTCCCCATTTTGAACTAGTCTTAAAAGAAACCTCTGTTGCTTCCCGGGGCCGGATCAATAATACCAGCCCAATCAGCAATAGAAAAAGAGCGATGGCTGAACTCTCCCATGGATTAACCTTAATCCAATCGAGTCCGGTTGCCAAAACATTATACGGCAAATCCCAGCCAACTGAAATCCCGAGCATCCATAGAGCTATAAGCATAATCAACATTCCTATTATGTATAAAACAAGATACACAATGCCACCTCTTCCAGAAACCCCCCCTGGATTCCAGGGGGGGTTACCAAGTTTTCTTTACTTTACGCGTGATTCCTCTTCTTTGGCTTCAGGTAGTGGTTTAAAATTAACACCCTGAACATGAACATTTGTTTCCACTACTTGCAGCCCTGTCATACTTTCAATAGCTTCCTTGACTGCTTCCTGAACTCTCATCGCGACTTCAGGTATTGAGACTCCATATTCTACTACAATGTACAAGTCAACTGCAGCTTCTTGTTCTCCAACCTCAACCTTTACACCTTTTGAGAGGTTTTTATTTCTTCCAAGCATATGCGCAAGGTCACCAACAAAACCCCCGCTCATACCTGCTACTCCATCAACCTCGGAAGCTGCCAGTCCGGCTATAATTTCGACGACCTCATCCGCGATACGTATCGCGCCCAGGGAGTTCCCCTGTACTGATTTATCCATGTCGTCACCTCTTTTTCCTTATTTACCCTGTTACTGTGTCTAAATTATAACAAATGAATACTACAATAGCAAAGGTACTAAGTTTATAAAAAGTTGTATTCTTCAAATCCTATTCGCCCAAAATTCTGCGCTGGATGAAATTGGTGTAAACCTCTCCTCGGCGGAAGAAGGCATTATCCAGAACTTTAAGATGGAAGGGAATAGTGGTATTTATTCCCTCTATTACAAACTCTTCTAAAGCCCTCTTCATCCTTTGAATAGCTTCTTCCCGATTAGCACCCCAAACGATCAGTTTGCCGACCATTGAGTCGTAATACGGAGGAATGGAATAACCTTGGTAAGCCGAGCTGTCAACTCTTACGCCAGGTCCACCTGGAACATGATAAAACTCAATAGTTCCAGGCGAAGGCATAAAATTCCGGTCAGGATTCTCTGCATTGATTCGACATTCTATTGCCCAGCCCCGGATAGTTATATCCTCTTGAGTTAAACCAAGCTGCTCCCCGGCTGCCAGGCGAATTTGTTCCTTGACCAGATCTATCCCGGTTATCAGTTCTGTGACTGGATGCTCAACCTGGATTCGTGTATTCATTTCGATAAAATAATAGTTTCCATGTTTATCAAGTAAAAACTCAATCGTACCGGCATTGGAATAATTCGCTGCTTTAACGGCTGTTACTGCCGCAAATCCCATCTTTTCCCGGAGTTCAGGAGTTAGCGCACTTGAAGGAGCTTCCTCAAGCAATTTCTGATTTCTGCGCTGCAAAGAACAATCTCTTTCCCCAAGATGAATTGCGTTCCCATGTTTGTCAGCCAAAATCTGAAATTCAATATGTCTTGGTTCCTCGACGTATTTTTCGAGATAAATATCAGGATTCCCAAATGCCGCCTGAGCCTCAGTCTGGGCAGCCTGTACAGCTTTGGCCAGTTCTTTGGAATTTTGAGCTATGCGCATTCCCTTTCCACCGCCGCCAGCTGAAGCCTTGATCATTACCGGATAACCAATTTCTTCTGCAATCTTGGAAGCTGTTTCAATATCTTTGATTACTTCCTTGGAACCTGGAACAACCGGAACTCCTGCTTCAATCATTGTCTTCCGGGCTCGGGCTTTGTCACCCATTATCTCAATAGCTTCCGGTGACGGCCCAATAAAAGTTATCCCAGATGACTCGCAGATTTCTGCAAATCTGGAATTTTCGGATAAAAAACCATAACCAGGGTGGATCGCGTCCACTCCGGTTAGTTCAGCAGCGCTCATAATATTCGGTATGTGAAGGTAACTTTTAATGGAAGGTGCTGGTCCAATACAAATTGCCTGATCAGCTGCCCGGACGTGAAGGGCATCCCTATCTGCCTCGGAAAAGACAGCTACCGTGGCAATATCAAGTTCGCGGCATGCCCTTATAATACGCAGAGCAATTTCCCCGCGGTTAGCTACTAGGATTTTTCTAAACATCCACAATCCCCTTATCTTTGAATTGCAAATAGCGGTTGGCCATATTCTACTGGCTGCCCGTTTTCAACTAGAATCTCTACCACTTTTCCTTCAATTTCAGACTCGATCTCATTCATTAGTTTCATCGCCTCAATTATGCAGACCGTCTGACCAACGTTTACATAGTGACCTTTATCGACAAACTGCGGAGCATCCGGAGCAGGAGAACGATAGAAGGTTCCGACCATCGGTGCCTTGATGTAATCATAGTTTGTACTTACCTCGGGGCGAGTCTGTTCAACCTTTTCCTCCCTTGCCACAGGTTGAATAGCGACAGAGGCAGCGACTGGTGCTACAACAGGCAGAGCAGTAGGCATAGATCCGGCTCCCTTTTTAATTGAAACCTTGACCCCTTCGCTTTCAAGATTAATCTCTGTAATTTCAGTTTGATCTAATAACTTTATCAGTTCTTTAATTTCCTGCAAATTCATTTTGGAAGCCCCCTTAGAAACATTTGAACTTAAACTGACTTCTGACTTGGTATTGACAGCTAGCCTTCTCTCTTCAAAAAACTTTTTTGCCACTTGAGGAAACAAGGCATAGCTTAAAATATCCTCACGGGACTTCGCAAACCCGGAACTCTCCCGTTCGGCTTTTTCGAGTCCCGGTTCTAAATAATCGGCTGGCCGCCCTGTTAATGGCTGTTCGTCCCCAATTATCTTTTTCTGAATCTCTAAATTGACCTCAGCCGGAGGTGTACCGTAGTAACCCCTTAGATAGGCCTTGACTTCTCCAGGCACTAACTTATATCTTTCCCCAGTGAGAACGTTTAATACAGCTTGTGTTCCAACTATTTGACTGGTTGGTGTTACTAGTGGAGGATATCCCAAATCCTCGCGGACTCGAGGTATTTCCTCAAGCACTTCGTGAATACGGTGCAGGGCACGCTGTTCTTCGAGTTGGGATATCAGGTTAGTGATCATTCCGCCAGGAACCTGGTGCTCAAATACACGCATATCTGAGATTCTAGTAACTCCACGCTCAAATCCCCTGCTCTTGCGCAAGGCTTCAAAATACTCAGCAATTTTGAATAAGTGAGGCAGGTTAAGTCCTGTCGCAAAATCCGAATCTTGAAGAGCTCTAACCACTGTTTCAACAGGTGGTTGGCTAGCGCCAAATGCTAAAGGGACACTGGCAGTGTCAAATACATCTGCTCCTGCTTCAGCAGCCTTAAGATAAGTGCCCACAGCCATTCCACCGATATAATGGCTGTGAATTTGCAGCATTACACCAAGTTCTTGTTTGAGTAGGGATACTAACTCATAGGCTTTATAGGGTGTAAGTAATCCAGCCATATCCTTTATGCACAGCGAATCTGCCCCCAACTCCACCAAAGACCGGGCAGTCTTAAGATAATGTTCAGTTGTATGCACAGGGCTTACAGTATATACTACGGTAGCCTGAACATGTGCTCCAGCTTCTTTCGCAGCCTGAATAGGCACAACCATATTACGCACATCGTTTAGGGCATCAAAGATCCGGATGATATCAATCCCATTTTTCACACTCAGAGTCACAAATTCTCGAACAACATCATCGGGGTAATGTTGATACCCTATCAAAGATTGACCACGCAAAAGCATCTGCAGCGGAGTATTGGATACGTGCTTTTTAATAGTCCTTAGGCGTTCCCACGGATCCTCCCCCAAAAAGCGGAGGCATACATCAAAGATTGCGCCACCCCATACCTCAAGTGAATGAAATCCTACAGAATCTAAATCTTTCAGAATTGGTAACATATCCTCTATTCGCATACGTGTAGCCCAAAGGCTCTGATGCCCATCGCGAAGAGTTGTATCTGTTATTCTCACAGGTTTCAAGCCAGACATCCCCTCTCTAATTCGCCCAATAGAATCAAATTCCTGCTGCCAAAAAATATTTCGACATTTTCGGTAGAAAAACTTATGTTTTATTATATGGTTGCAGCTACTGGTTTTCAATCAATTGGCGATAAGTATACAGTATTTGCGAAAAACAAAAGGACTAAACCTAAAAAACTTAAGTTAGTCCCAGAAAAATATCGTGGTTCCAGTGAAAAAGTATCCTTCTACAATCTTGACACGATTCTCAATGTGATAAAAATCTTTTTTAGAGGTATTTATTAACAGTCTGAAGCAGATCATCCGGTCGAAATGGCTTTGTGACAAAATCCAACGCACCACGGCTTAAGGCATCCAAAACCATACTCTCTTGTGCTACAGCACTGCACATCACGATTTTTGCCTGTGGATCAAAGGCTAGAATCTCCGTTAGAGCAGTTAAACCATCTAATTCCGGCATAGTAATATCCAGCAAAGTTAAGCTGGGCCTGTTTAATTTGTATAGTTCAACCGCCAGGCGTCCATTTTCAGCTTCAAATATATCAGTATACCCTTTTCGGGCAAGAACTTGACGTATCATTAAACGCATAAAACTGGCATCATCTGCAACAAGAATTTTACTCATTTCCTGCGGCCCCTCGCTCTCCTGACCCTTAACGATTAATCTACTAACGATTAATCTAAGATTTATATAACATTCGTGCTTGGCTTGAACATTTCCTGCAAGGAAAAGAGTCTAATACATTTTTTGTTATGCTCTATTTCTTATACGAAATTGAAATTTTGTCCAGTCGGATCTTAGTGATTCTCGTTACTGCATCTTGGATTAGACTTACTTCGTTAGGAGTTAACGAAGAGGCATAAATAATTATACTTATACTATCTGGATTAACGTCAGCAATTAAATCCTGAAATCCTTTTATCTTAAGGAAATTCTCGATTTCTTCTTCTTTCTCAATTTTCTTAGTTAGTTCTAGCCACTTAACCTGGGCTTGCTCACGCGCTTTGTCTACATTTGAATTCAGTAATGGTGAAAGCATGGCTTTTGCTTCCTG
>JAJZSC010000222.1 GCA_021849995.1 Bacillota bacterium
ACCCTGATAAGTTTGAGTACATAAAAATTCCTAAGCTCTGGAATATGCCTAATTTGCGTACTCCAGGGCTGAATTTATTATCAATGCTTATAAGGAAATCTCAATGGGAAAACCTCTTAACGAGAAACCACTATCTAAAATAAATCGAACAGACTATAATCAAACTGAGGTATTTACTTACATTTTCGTAAAGTAACTAAAATTTATGGATAGAACGGTAACTATATTAGATCTAAGATAACAACTGGAGGAATTATCAACTTGAAGTGCGAAGATAACAAACTGAAAATGACCGGGATAATCTTAGCCGGAGGAAAAAGCTCCCGAATGGCTAAAAATAAAGCCTTTTTAGAATTAGACGGGCGTCCGCTCATCGAAAGAAGTATCGATATATTAAACAGGATTTTTGATGAAGTAATCATTAGCAGTAATGACCAGGAACTTTATAATAAATATGGAGTAGATGTTATACCAGATGTTCATAAAAATAGAGGTCCGTTAGGAGGACTTCACGCCTGTTTCTTGGCAGCTAAACATGAAGTATGTTTTTTTGTTGCATGTGATATGCCTTTTTTAAATTCTGAGGTGATAAGATACCTCTCCAAATTTACTGATGAATTTCAGGCCGTGGTGCCTAAACTGGAAAACGGGCTAGAGCCGCTTCATGCTTTTTATCGGAAAGAAATAATATTTCTTATAGAATCAAATCTAAAAAATGCTAAATTTAAAATTATTGATTTTTATCCTCAAGTTAACATCAAGTATATTATAGAGTCTGAATTACGTTTATTCAGCAATCCTGATAAGGACTTTCTAAATGCCAATACTCCTGAGGACTGGCATTTGATCAAAGAATTATTTAAGAACTCGCCATGATTCCGAATAGATATTGAATCGATTATCCCTCGCAAACCCTATAAGGGTTATCCCCAGTTCTTGGGCCTGTTTCACCGCTAAGTCAGTAGGAGCAGAGCGGGCGATTAAAATGGGTACATTCATCTTGGCTACCTTTAAAAGGATTTCAGACGATACCCGTCCACTGAAACATATGATGTGGTCACTAATATCCTGTTTAGCTAAGACTGCAGTACCTAATAATTTATCGAACACATTGTGCCTGCCGATATCATAACTGGTAAAAACTATTTCCTGGTTACAGGCAATAAAACCGCTATGAACTCCACCTGTAGCTTGAAACAACGGGAGTTGTATCTGCAACTTGTGTGCATAATTGTAAATGTCTCCTGCAGCTAATGTCAGTTTAGAATCCTGATGCTTTGCTAGTATTGCATCATTAGCAAAGGCGAAGGAGCTGCGGCTTTTTCCGCAGCAGGCCGACATAAAGCGTTTTGATAAAATCTTGCTAAAGCCAGGGCGTTCCCGTCCTGTCACCCAAGCGCAGTTTAATTCTGGCTCAAAATAATAAGAATCTATATCTTCGGAAGCTGAGATAAATCCTTCACTTGCTAAGAAACCTACAACAAGCTCTTTTAGTTGGGAGGGCGAACATAGTAAGGTCACTATTTCTTCCTCATTGTAGTAAATTGTAATCGGGACCTCTTGAACAACTAAATCTTCTAGTTCGGAACTTTGTGAATCTTTAAATCTAAGGACTTTAATTTCAACTGATTGTTCAGCCATACTATTCCTCTCTTCTCCGTCGATTAGTTTCATTCTCGGAATTTCCATATAAAGTTCGGGATTTCGAAATTATTAACTCTAATTTGGATAAGCTATAATGAAGGATTTTTTTATTTCATGACGAAATAATATCTAACTATAACTTTAAAGCTTATTTTACTCCGAAACTAGATTCCCTAAAACATTTGTTATGGAGATCTAGACTAGTGCAGTAGTTACTGTACTCGGGTATTACTGGAAACGGTAATATCTCCCTTTTGGAAAGGAGTCTGTTGCTAGGCGGTTATCTCCGCGGTTGTTACAGACCGTGGAGTTTTTTGTTTAGTGGAGCTGGAAATTTTCCTTTGATTAGAATAAAGGCGGGGGGCGTTGTTTATGCTTGATCAGTATAAAAGGCAGATCGAATACATGCGAATATCTGTGACAGATCGTTGTAATCTCCGTTGTAGATATTGCATGCCGGAAACAGGAATTGAATGGCTTCCCCATGAAGACATTTTGACGTATGAGGAAATTTTGCAGTTAATGAGAATTAGTATCCAGTTCGGCTTTAAGAGTTTTCGAATTACGGGTGGAGAACCGCTGGTTAGAAAAGGGATAATAGATTTCATTAGGCAGGCGGTTCAGTTGCCAGGTGTAGAAGATCTAATGGTAACCACTAATGGGTTAATGTTACCAGATATGGCCTTTGATTTAAAGGCTGCGGGTGTTAATCGCATCAATATAAGCTTAGATAGCTTGGAGCAACTTCGCTATGAGGAAATAACCAGAGGTGGTCAGGTTGAGCGGGTTATTCAGGGTATCTTTCGTTCGATTGAAGCAGGATTGAGCCCAGTTAAAGTCAACTGCGTAGTAGTAAGAAGCTTTAACCTGGATGAATTACCGAGGTTTGTTGAACTTGCCAAACGCTATCCTATTCATGTCCGGTTTATAGAGCTTATGCCAATTGGAATAAGCTCTGATCGAAGACAGGATTTTGTACCAATCAAGGAGATGAAAGAAATACTTGGGCTAAAGGAATTGGATGCCAGTACTTGTGTAAAAGGAAGTGGGCCAGCCCAAGCTTTTATTCCGGATGGTTTTATAGGAAGTGTAGGGTTTATTAGTGCTCTTAGCCGGCATTTCTGTCATAGTTGTAACCGGGTGCGTTTGACCGCTGATGGTAAACTAAGGGCTTGCTTGCACAGTAAGCATGAAGTTGATCTCAGGTCTGCGATGCGATCGGGATTGCCGGATGCTGAAATTGCCGGACTTTTTGCCTCAGCAGTATGGAATAAACCGGCTCAGCACCATATGAATGATCAGGTTTGGCAGGATCGAAGAATAATGTCACAGATAGGAGGATAATACTGTGGAACTTACCCATTTTGATGAGGCAGGCCGCGCCCGAATGGTTGATGTAAGCGCAAAAGAAGCAACAGTTAGAGAAGCGGTAGCCAGAGCTAAGATATACATGCAGCCTGCTACGCTTGAGAAAATAAGGCTTGGACAAATCTCCAAAGGAGATGTTCTGGCAGTAGCTCAAGTCGCTGGTATAATGGCGGCAAAGCAAACCTCAACTATTATTCCGATGTGCCATCCTTTAAACATAACCGGAGCAAAACTTGATTTTAAGTTAATAGAACCCGGTACGGTAGAAATTGAGGCACGAGTAAAGGTTACAGGAAAGACCGGGGTGGAGATGGAGGCGCTCACTGCGGTTAGTGTAGCTTCCTTGACAATATATGACATGTGTAAAGCCATTGATAAGAATATGGTTATAGGAGATATCTGTTTAATAGAGAAAATCGGAGGAAAGAGCGGTCATTTTGTTAGAGAAGAGTAGAAGAGTAACTTTAAGTGAACTGGTTTAGGAGTCTTGAGAAAAGAAAGTGAGGATTGTTTTATGGGAACAATAGTTGCAGTGTGTACCAGCGAGAAAAAGGGGACACGGAAAGTAGATGTAGGAGAAGGTTTTTTGCGTGAAAACTTTGGGCTGGAGGGAGATGCTCATGGAGGGAACTGGCACCGTCAAGTTAGCTTGTTGGCACTAGAAAGTATCAAGAAGATGCAGGATATGGGATTGGATGTTAAGCCAGGTGACTTTGCAGAGAATCTGACTACAGAAGGAATAGATTTAGTGAACTTGCCGATCGGTACCAAATTGAAGATTGGTGAACAAGCTTTGGGTGAGGTTACCCAAATCGGCAAAGAATGCCATACCAGATGCGCTATCTATTACCAGGCCGGGGACTGTGTCATGCCGAAGGAAGGTATATTCATTCGTGTTTTAAACGAAGGGTCTGTAAAAGTAGGGAATCAAATTGAGGTGGTACCAGAATGATAAAGGTTGGAATTATTACTGCCAGTGACAAAGGTTCTCAAGGCGAACGGGAAGACCTTTCCGGTCAATTACTTGGGAAATTGGTAAAAGAAATTGACGGAGAAGTAATCGAATATGCCATCTTGCCGGATGATCAGGAGCTGTTGGCCGAGAAGATGATAAGTTGGGTTGATGGATTAAAGCTTGATTTGATTTTAACTACTGGCGGTACAGGTTTTTCTATCAGGGATGTCACCCCTGAAGCTACCCTTAGGGTTGCGGATCGCTTGGTACCCGGAATAGGTGAAGTCATGCGTGCGGAGAGTCTAAAGATAACTCCAAAAGCAATGTTAAGCAGGGCGATAGCTGTTATAAGAAAACGTACCTTGATTATAAATATGCCGGGAAGCCCCAAGGCTGTAGCTGAATGTTGGAATGCTATTGTTAGAGCTCTGCCACACGGGCTGCAGATACTTAAAGGGGAAGCTAGTGAGTGTGCTACAATCAGCGAAAAATAAGCTCAAGCTTGTCACCCCTGTCCGTTTGCTAGCGTAGACTATAGTAGGCAAACGGAAAATGGGGTGATTTTATTGAAGGCCATAGCGTTTGTCGACTATGAAAATATTTGGACAGGATTGTCAGAAAGAGGGTGTGAGTTAACTCCAGAACAATTATTATTTTCCTTGAATAATTACGCCTCCACAAATAACATGGATTTATTGGCAGTATATCTTTACGCAAATTTTGATAGGGAAGAATTCTGGAGAAGCCAGACTTCATTTGAGAGAATAAACATTTTCACCAGACATGTATACGGCAAGAATAATTTCGCTAATACGAGTTTGAGGCGTAACGCTTGCGATCTGGAATTAATGCTTGAAGCACAAGAGATTCTGCTTACCAGACCAGCAACGGTAGAGATGTTTCTTCTTTTTACCGGTGATGGGGATTTTTTACCTCTGGCTAGGAAGATCAGGGCCTGGGGTAAGGATGTAAAGATAATTGGAGTGGAAGGGTGTGTACACCATTCTCTTCAACCTTTCTGTGAGACATTTAATGTGTTTCGGGATTTGCTGGAGAGTAGTGTAGAAGAGACTTATCTGGTGGAGCAGGATGTAGAGCCAGCTTTAAGAGTCTTGACACAAATTCAATTACGCTTGCCCTATGTTGCATCTACCAAAGCAAGAACAGCTCTGAGTGAACAATTGGGCCGTTCTATGCCATCCGTTAAAGGATTGATACGCCACCTGCTCAGGGAGGGAATATTATTTGAGCACGAATATCCCGACCCTAATTTAAAAATAGGAAAAACTAAAATATATTTAATTCGACTTGATAATCCCACGGCCCAAAAGGCCTTAGGATCTCGTATCGAGGAGGTTCGAGAACGATATTCAAAACTGGGAATTTTAGACTGAGTCCAGGGAGCTTAGCTTCCTGGATTTTTCCTTAACTCTAGATTCCTTTGAAAAATCCATTCAAGCTTTTTTATAAATGAACTTTTACAGGACAGGGTTCATATATTACACCAGAAGAAGATAAATTTGGCTAACAAAAATCCCAGCTTATTCATAATTACAATCTCTATCTTTTGAGGACCGATCTATGGTCTGATCTAAAGAAAGGGGAAATAGTCTATGCTCTTGAATAAGTGGGGTTGGAATGGGTTCTGCTGTAGACCATGTGGAGGTGTCTTTGATGCTTTTCCAATTGGAACAGCTTTAGCAGTTGGTACGGATTCGAGTTTCTGGTCTGGTAGCTTTGGTGGAATCCAAGATGGAGTCGCATTACTAACCAATGCTCAGCTCTTTTCAAATGTTGGTAGCCCAATCGATGGAATCCGTCCGATTGTTCGGATCCCATGCAACCAAATTACTTTTGTTAGCCAGTAATACCACCCGGGTGGGATTAATACCTGCCCGGCTACATCAACATCTCCAAAAAGTATTTTTAAGTTGCGGGATTTTAGTGTTAAAAAATTTAAAACTAATGAATAAACTTTTAATACATTGGCCAATATAGTCGTTAGAAGTTGATAAAGGTCTTGGACGCAAGGGAAAAAATCAACGCATTACTTCTATACTCCGAGCAATGATGAGATATATCAAGATAATTTGAGCTATCTTGGTTAGATCGTGTATTTTCGGGATTGGGGAGGTTTGCGTTAGAT
>JAJZSC010000223.1 GCA_021849995.1 Bacillota bacterium
TCAAAAAAGAATCAATTTCCATGTCCTCTTCAGTGTTAAACATGTCAATCAAGTGTTGTACTGTCGTCCAAAGGACAGTCAGACGGTGTTTCAAATTTTCCAACTGAATATAAAGAGTATTCCACCAAGGGTAATCCGTGTGCCTGGAGGTTAGGCGATACGTCTTGTTCTCACCGGCTACCTGAGCAAACAGATTAAATAACTCAACGGCCTGTTCCCTGATCAGTGTGCATACTGCCGGGATTTCATCCGTTACTCGTACAAGTTTTTGTAAAGTGTTCTCTGAAACTATCGTCAGAAGGCGACCCGTTTTACCTTTGATGTTCCCCAAAAAACTTGTGCCAACCGGCCTGTAAATTTGATCCAATACATACTCAATCCGCTCGAGGCTTACTTCTATTCCAAGCTGCTCAATAGCGGTTTGATGGAGATGATGTGCCTCATCTATGATTAACCCATGATACTCTGGCAATACATTATAGTCAGTTTTAATATCTGAAAACAGCAAAGAATGGTTCACGATTATTAGGTCAGCTTGTTCAGCCTGTTTCCTAGCCTTATTAAGAAAGCACCTTCCTGAAAAAGAACACCTGGAAGGTTTGCAAATCTCACTTTCTGCACTTATTTTCGGCCAAATCCTTTTTAAATAGGGTATTTGACCGAGCTCTTGCAAATCGCCCCTCGTAGTTTCTCTCAACCATACTAAAATACTGATTAAAGCTAATCGTTCTTCTAGACCTAACTCCTGAAAATTTGTAAGGACAAACATAAACTTTTTCAGACAACAATAATTACCTTTGCCCTTTAGTAATATACTTCTGAAAGAAAAAGGCAATACCCTTTGGAGTAAGGGCAAATCTTTATTCTGTATCTGCTCTTGAAGAGGAATTGTATGGGTCGCAACAATCAACTTCCTAGCATTTTTTTTAGCCCACCAGATGCCAGGAATCAAATAGGCAAATGATTTACCCGTACCAGTTCCAGCCTCAATTATGGCATGTTGGTTATTTGTCAACGACTCCAGGACTGTCTTAGCCATATGTAATTGGCCTGTGCGGCTTTCGTAGCCTTTTATTACTTCTTCCAAGATTCCACCCGGTTTAAAACTACTAATGACCCATTCTTCAGTCTCAGAGATGGATTTTGTACCGATTTCATCCAGAAAAAAATTATCCAGTACGTTGTTTAATGCATACTCCGTTTTTATAGGTCTATCCGGAAATGTTCTGGCTATTTCTTTCTTGGCATGATGGAAAAAAGACAGCCCCTCCCAGCCTTCAGCCAGAGCATCTATGTTTTGGAAAAACCCTAAGTCATAAGCCTGAATTTTCTGCCAGCATGCCGCAAACACTTGCCATGCTATATAGGCGTCAGACTTCGCTTTGTGGAATCTAACCGGGACTTCCACTTCAAGCTGTTCCACCAAAGCGGAAAGTTTGTGCCTACTGAATGTTGGAAAGATAATTCGAGAGAGTTCTAAAGTATCAAGTTTTTTATTTAATAACCTTACACCTAAAGTTCTTTCCAGAATGGCTAAATCAAAGGAAATATTGTGCCCAATAAGAGTAGCACCTTCAAAAAAAGTAAGAATATCAGCTCTATAATCTTCTAATGGCTTAGCTTTGAGAAGCATATCTTCGGAAATACCCGTCAGTTGAAGAATAGTCTTTGGCACTTCCTTTGACGGCCGAACTAAAAACTCTAATGATTTAACTGGTACTCCGTCTTCTATACGCCAAGCACCGAACTCTATTATTTGATCATGGTATATGTCCAGACCAGTAGTTTCCACATCAAATGCAACAATATTATTTAACATTTTAGACCCCTCTCTCCTGTAATTTTACACGGCATTTGGTTTATTATCAACGTTGCAGGAATTATGGGGTCTAAAGGCGAATAAGTATCGAGATTTTCAAAATTAGGGTACATTTTTCTGACAATTGCCTATACTAATAATAACATTGTAATGAGTTCTCATTCTTTGATGATTTCGTAAACGCTTTAGGAAGTCTAAATACATAGGAAGAGGGGCCAATCTTGGACAAGAGATCTTCAACAATTTTCTTTACAGGATTACTATTCGTTGTTTTCCTTTTATCGGGATGCTCAAGCAAACCATATTTGACTCCGAACAATGAATATCAAGTAATCAAAACCTTACCTAATGGTTCTATTGATACTATTCCTATTCACTTGCCATGGAACAGCAACTCAGGACTATTAAACAAACTATTGCTGGAAGCCTCATTTGTTCTGAGCGATTTACACACTCTTGATCCTGAAAAGATTAAACCCTCATCTATTCAAACAATTGTACTTCGAGTAGATTTTCAGGAAGCTAAAAGAATGAATTTAAGGGTTAATGATAAAGAACTTTCCATGGATGTAGTATCTATTCAAATTGAGGTAGATGGAAACAATATCGGAAGAGTAATAATCAACCAAACCAGTATGCTCCAAGGCATAGTTAATCCAAACCTAAAGCCTGCCTACCTAGAGTTGATGAAAACTTATGAACAATCTGCTGAAGAAAACTTTGCTGGTCAAAGAATTAGACGCAGTCCGCTGCTGCCGTTAGACAACATGGAGTTTGATGCAAACTAAAAAGAAGTTGGTGTGTCCCAACTTCTTTTTAGTTGCCACTCATTTGCTTATAAGTCTTGGTAGAGAGTAATGACTGCAAAACTTATTAAACCCAAAAATATTAGTTGCAACTTTTTCGGGTCTTAGGGTTGCCCACTGCCTAATATTTATTTCATCCCCAAAACGGTTTTTAGCGATCCCATTACTATTAATCCAGCCTTTAGGACCTTCTTCACATAAGCTTAGTTCCCAGATGACATGGTCTTCGTTACGACCAAGCGTTATGATATGCAAGCCACAACGAGCATGAAAAACCTCAATCAATTTTGCTAATATGCTAAATATATAACGACTTTCTCTAATTTCATTTGAGTACCTAAGAGGATAAATAGTAGTTAGCTCAAGTTTTGAAAGAACTTCTTGGATTAATCTTTCCACCCCTGTTTCGGGTGAATACTTGTCCATAAGCGGAAATGAAACTGATCCGTAACTAAGATCACCCTTAAGCAGGTCAAACCTAAGGGTATTATCCGCTTTTTCCAGTTCCAATAATAAAAATTCTCGTTCAACAAGTGGATAGGTCTTCGCAAGTTTAAACATCTCATTAGCAACTTGAAAAGCCAATATATGTGATGAAACCATACTCTCATCACGGCCTTTGCAAGATTTGCATTCTTTTACAGGATTATAGGCTGGAGCCGCGATCCTCATTATTTACACCCCCATAGTCTCCTTCATATAATTATTATATACGAATTTGCGAAAATAATCCGCAGAATTTTTAAAATATTCCATTAAATTATTATACGTATCCTATTTTAACATCCTTAAACATACTTTCCAATAGCTAAAAAGAGAATCCTACTAAAAAGCAATGGATTCTCTAAGAACTTTTTATTAACCTATTTCATTTTCTATTAGGCCCAAATCAAACGGCTTCCTTAGTACTTTTCTTCGAGCACCTCAAATATCTGCGGAGTCGCCTGTTTAAACGCCTTATTTTCTCCGATTGATTGCGCCCAAGTTTGAAAGGCAGTACTATCTTCCCATTTGGAAATCACCAATAAATCATCGGTATTGGTCTGTTGACTAACGGAAGCAAATTTAAAACCATTAATATCTTCTACAGTTTGTAGCCCATCCCTAATTTCGGAAAGAATTCTATCTTTATCTGGTCCATTAAAAGTGTGAATTACATTTAGCATATGTTCCCTCCTGCAAAATCAGAATCTCTTAACTCTAAATATTGTATCCCATGCTAATGCTCTACATACAAATGAACAAATTTAATAACTAAAGCATAGCTTATGATTACAGAAGTTATAACAGATGATACATAGTAACACTTCGAAGAATCAAATATATGAATCCTTTTTCTTAGCTTCCATGTTATACTTTACATGGAGAGGCATACTCTAAAGGAGGATGGTGGATGAAACTAGTTTTCATGCGTACGGATTTCCCGACCGGCAGATCTCACATTTTAATACGTGACCTCGAATCACCTAATCCTGAACTAGTCCATTTCGTCCTGGTACTTACCAACAAAGGTACTCTATGGGTTGATGTCTTTTGGCCTTACGACGAAGAATCCGAGAAATATACCCGTAGAATTTCCGAGCTACAATTCTGGCAGACATTCCGTGAATGGCGCCTAGAAGGTCTTACCTTAGGAGACAGTGGTCGAGTCGCGGAAATTCTCGCTAGAAGACAACTTAATAAGAAATTCATTTCAAAGGAAGCGGAAAATATGTAGAAAGCGGCTAATGCCGCTTTCTACATTTATCATTGAACCAAATCCTCTTTTAACCTTATCAACTGCTTGAGATGGTTTTCTTCATCATTAAAAATACTCGCAAGTATCTCCTTTTCGGAGCCACTTAGATACTCACTTGCTAACTCTTTGGCCTTTGCGAGACCCTTATTTTCTCCTGAATACAGCTCATCTATCATGTCTAGTGGCTTGATTTCGCCCAAATTTTTGAGCTTAGTTCCTAAAATACTGAGAGTACCCACCAAACCTGTTCCCTCAGAGGCCTTTCCCCCGTTTGTCTGAATAAAATATGCTAACCTGCTGGCATGGTTTTTATGGTCTGTGACTATAGACACCATGTGATTTCTTAGAGGGCTGCTTGGTAAAGAATCAATATATTCCTGATACTGCTCAATTGCCATATGTTCGCCTTTCAATATCTGGTTTAAAACTTCAAATGACGATTTCATAGTGGTCCTCCCGGCCATTATTACTAAAAAATAGTTTATCTCTATCAGCATAAATTATACGGGCTTAGGTTCATTCATACTCCTGGTAAAAAAACTGAATTTATTTGAGTTCTCCTCTCTATGAAAAAGCATACTTGGGTAAAGTAGTAGTGGGGTCGTAATTCTATATTTTCTCAGATCCAGTAAATGTTATTTCAGCAGTCGTACTTTTCGGTACCCAAACCGATAGAATCCCTCCGAGAATTACAAATATCCCACCAAGCATCTGAGAGATTGTCAATTGCTCACCAAACAAAACGAACGCTATAACAACAGTCATAACCGGTTCCATGGTACTAAGTATGGAAGCTGAAGCAGCCCCAATTTTCTGTATTCCACTGAAGAATGTAAGCATAGCTAACACTGTACAGAATAACGCAATACCAATTATGACTAACCAGGTGAAACCTGAAATATTAAAAGTAAAACCTGTTGTTGAACCTATAATAGAATAGGTAACTGCAGCGCTTAATGAAATTACTCCAGTACTTATTAAAGGAGTGGTGGTTTTTAAGACTCTCCCCCCCAAAACTATATAGACAGAATAAATAACCGATGCTCCAAGAGCAAGGAGAATCCCGAATAGATTTATTTCGCCAAAAGCTAACCCTATAATTAGCCCTAGGCCAATTGTCGATGAAGTTAATCCTAATAATTTCTGCAAAGAAACCTCTTCCTGACGAGTAGCTACACTGAGAATTGTTACAATTATCGGATATGCATATAGCAGCAGAGTTGCCAAAGATGCTGGAATATAACGAACCGAAGAAAGATACAATCCAGCCATAGAGGAGTAACCAACTCCCCCCATCACCCACAACAAAAGCCAGGTTTTAAAGTTTAACCGCGGAAAACCATGTTTGCTAAAAATAATTAGCCAAAATATAACTGCCGCAATAATGAATCTAACTGTTAAGGTGGTTGAAAGAGATGCCCCTCCCGCAAAGACATACTTCCCAAATATAGGATAGAGGCTAAATCCAAAGGTTGAAATTAATACTTCCACTACCCCAATTCTGTGTGAATCTAGTTTACCCCTTAACACAATATCAGCTCCCAGCACTTGCAATTTAAGATAATAAACTGTGACGTCTTAAGTTCTCAGTACATACTGTTATCATCTTAAACTAGTACCCTGTCAACCCTAATTCTATATGTTCCCGCTGGTTAAATTTCCGTATGACTGCGTTGTCGTCAATCGCAATACAACCAGTATTACTCATTTCTCCGCCTTGT
>JAJZSC010000224.1 GCA_021849995.1 Bacillota bacterium
ACTCTTGAACTGAGCTCGGACCGAATAACCCCCCTTCATGTAATATGGAATTGAAGTATCTTGCTCAAAGTCTTTTAGTGTTTTTGGATAAAAATTGAGAATTGAATTGAATCTGGCCCAATCTTTGGGATGTTCTAATTTAAATTCAGAAACTTTATTTTTTCTCACAAAGCTGTTCTCGCTAAAAAAGTGCGAGAAAAGAAGTACTAAACTCCCCTGAAGAGTTCATCCATTGAAATCTTGTAGACTTTACACAATTTCCAAAGCGTCGCGATCGTTATGTTTTTACCAGATTCGATTTTTTGAAGATGACGCCATGATGGCCACCCATGACTTTCGGTGTCTTCTAGGGTCCAACCCTTACCAGTCCGAATGGTTCGTAGACGTTGGCCAAGCCTTTTAAGGTACTCTTCGCATTCTTTTTCAATCTTCATCCTTTAGATGATTCTCAATACGCCCGATAGTAAGTACGTCCGATAATAGGTATTTAGGAGAACCATATGAAAATCGATAGAAAAACAAAATTTCAATTAGTCTTAGGTCTTGTTCTATTTGCCAATTGTTCCGTTTTTGCCCAAGAAGGGTCTGACGCCTCGGGAATATTTTCATCTTATGATAATTCCCGATCAGCCACTGATCTGATGTTTATGAGTAACGCCGGTCAGGGAGTCACATTTGCTAATTACTCATCAGCAACAAATGAAGTTGAAGTTAAAGAGCAGAGCACAAAGCAGCTATACGCAAAAAGCAAGGATACAACTGGTGATGTCTCGATAACATCGGCTTATGGAATATCCGACCGTTTATACGCATTCTTAAAACTTGGATACCTAGTCGCTAAGGATTCTAAAGTTCAATACGGCCCTGCCTCTACAAGTAATGGTGTGACTGAAAATACAAGGTCACAAGGATTTGAGGACATTGAACTTGGAGCAAAATACAGACTGCTAGAGCAAGACTCTGCAAAAGTGAATTTAGACATAGGACTTTCATATTCGCCGAAATTACAAACAGGTAAGAACGCTGAAGTCGGCAAAAAGGGTGACGCATTTCGGGGCGGGGACCAAACGGAACTTGTTTTTCAAGTTGGAAATAAGTTTCAAAACTTTTCTTACATGTTAGAGGCCGCTTTAAACGTTTATGGGGAACGAACAACAAAAGACTCTACATCGACTTACAAAACTACTGGTGGGAACGAGCTCTCAATCCGTCTGATGGGCCAGTATCGCTTCAATGAGTATTTCTTGGCTGACTTCGGGTTTGGTAGAGGTTCAGCGGACTCCACAAAGCTTGAGAGCGACAGCGGCTCAGTTACAAAAGAGAAGAGTGCCGATGGATACGGTATTTTTGCTTCGGGCTATGTTGCAATCAGTCCGGGCAGCGAGTTCGTTTCAATCGACTACTCACGCGTCACGCTAGGTCAACATAACCTCGAATCCGGCGGGACAACATATAGCGCCGGAGAGTCTGCTACGAGTAGAATTGGGCTGCGATTTATTCACAGTTTTTAATACCGAAAATGCTAGATATTAATACGTACAATGTTTTGTGCGGGAATGATTTTGCATAAAAGTTATGAGAATTCTTGAAATTTGAAGATGTCAATATGACTAAGGACCAAGCGGCAACTGTCTTGATTCATTAGGGACTAATTAAAAAACACACCGCAATCACACTTTACTATACTGTTCAGATGGTCGTACCTAAAAGTCCGGGCGCGTCCGCATTCTGATTAAATATTCCGACTTTTGATTGCTAAATAAACTATATCCTCTTTAGGTAGGGAATTAAAATTGCAGTATTTGTACCTCTTAATAAAGTGAGGTACTTTATGGTTAGCTATGAACTAGGGGGAACAGAATTGAAATTCATCAACTCGCTTGAGTTCGGCGCAGATCAGGGGAAAAGAAAACTGTGGGAGAAAATAGGAGAACTATTTTCTAACCGAGATGGAATCGCGTATCATAAACATCCTGTTTTCAAAGAAAACGAGAAGAGGATGGACCCAGAATTCATTATTTTGGATCGTCAATTCGGCATAATTTTAATTAACAATATAGAACAGGCTGATGATGAAATTAAATCTATCGGGCCCGATGGAACTATTAAGTCCTTATCGAACCCTAAAGGATTTAACCCTTTCGAGAAGCTAGAAGAAGAGGTTATCGGTCTTGAAAACATACTTCGTGGAAATCGAGTTCTGAGACAAAAATTAAAAGAGCATAAAATTTCAGTAGATAATATTCCCGTTACTGGATTTTTGATAGCTCCTTACTTGAATTCTGAGAAACGAGAAAAAATGTCTTCAATCGGACAAGGGGCATTTTTAGAAAAAACGATAAATGACATTGAACTTCAAGATTTTTCTACAAATTCTTCTGACAAAATATTTAAAGAATCAGCGGTTTGGGATGCGGTTATCGTTGCCTTTCAAGGTCTTGGTTTCTCCGCGCCAGTGAGCAATTATGTTGATGACTCAATCGATAAAAAAACCCGGGCCGGAATTCTAAAGTCCATCCAGCAGCAAATGAATACGTTAGATTATAATCAAGAGAAATTCGCTCTTCAAATTGCAAACGGACTACAAGAAATAAAAGGCTTAGCGGGATCTGGGAAGTCTATTATTTTAGCTATGAAAGCCGCTCACTATCACCGGCAGTATCCCGATCACAGGGTAGTAATAACTTACACCACTAAAACTCTTAAGGATTACTTAATCACGAACGTTAGAAGATTTTATAAGTATTGGTCAAAGGAAGAGCCCAATTGGGAAAAACTACAGGTAATGCATTCTTGGGGTGGCTCTTCAGAACCTGGAGTCTACTCAGAAATATGCGAGTCGAATAGCATACCACGGTTATCTTTAGAGGAGGCTCGACAAAATACTTTCTATGACCCCTTTGGCTATATTTGCGGAGAGGCGCTAAAACACTCTATTAACCCAATATTTGATCTAATCTTACTGGATGAAGCCCAAGACTTTCCCATTTCGTTTCTGCAGTTATGCAAGCGAGCATTGAGAGATCCAAAGCGCTTAGTGGTCGCTATGGATGAAACGCAAGTTTTAACTACATTAGAGCCACCGATATTAAAGACAGCTTTTGCCGACGACTCAGGATGGTTGAACCAATCTTACGAAGACGGTATTGAAAAAGATTGTATTCTAAAAGTTTGTTATAGAAATACTCGCCAAGTTCTTACGTTTGCCTACGCGATGGCTTTAGGAATTTATAACAAAGAAGGTTTTGCACAAATACTTGAAAAAAAGTCTGAGTGGGAGAGCATTGGTTTCGAATTCGTTGCTGGTGAAAAGTTAAAAAGAGGTGAAAAGGTAATCATACAACGGCCTATGGTATATAGCCCGCTCAGATTTCCAACTGATGATCAAATTTTCGTCAAGAACTTCAATTCAACAGAAGATGAAATTAAGTGGCTAGTCAGTGAGATTAAAAGGAATATTTCTGTCGAGGGAATTCTACCTCATGATATTCTGGTAGTATCTCTCGCGCCCTACAAAAAACTCGCAACTATTTTGACAACGATTCAAGATAAGTTAGCCGAAGTCAGTATTTCTGCAAAAATTCCGGGAGTTACACATAGCTCTTCAACTTTTTTCACAGAAAATCAAGTTACCCTTACAAATGTTCGCAGAGCAAAAGGCAATGAATCTGCGATTGTATTTGTATGTAATCTCGAAAACTTAAGCAATAATCCAAGCAATATTCCATTAAGAAATAGCTTATTTACTTCGATAACCAGAACAAAAGGATGGTGTTATCTAAGTGGAAATATGCCTGCTAATGATAAAGTTCTAGCGGAGATTAATACGACGCTCACGCACATTAAAAATGATTGTAAACTAGAGTTTAACTGGCCCGACGTCGCATTAATACATAAAAAGATTACGACCTACAAACAAGAGCGACGCAAGCGTAATGAAACAGCCGTCAATCAATCGGCACAAGAAATTGTTAAAGCTGCACTCACCGATCCATCACTGCTTGATACTCTTGATCCCGGGCTAAAAGCGCAATTAGCAAGGCTGCTGAATAAATCATAATATGGCTAAAAAACTAAAGGCGAATCCAAAATCTGTGCTTTCGGATATTAAACGAAGTGTTGGTTTAATAAGAAAAAATGACTATCTGCCGTTATCCGATAAAACATTTTTGAACAACGAAACTATAAGTTGGGGTGGATTTGAAGGCGGCATTTACAAGGGCAGCTATAAGGAAATATATGAGCAAATAACGATGAGCGAAGACTTCTCATTCGGAATAGGCCGTATTTACTTTGATGAAAGTGATGATCCAATTTCTGACTTTGAAAATGTAGGTCCGGCTGAAAGTTCCATGACTGGTTTCTTCCAATTCTATTACCAATTTGAAAAGGGTTCTTTGCTTAAGGCACGATTAGCATTTTATCCCGATTCAAAAAAATGGGATAATTTTTTAAGAATCGATCTAGATTTGGCTTCTCAGAAAGAAGAAAGCCATAGCGAATGTCATCTGCAAATATATCCTCTTGAGGATATGCGAGTGCCCTTATCAACTTTGCCCCCGCCGAGCGCCTTTATAGAATTCTGTATTCGTCATTTCTTCCCAGAGTTGCACAAAGCAATCTTTAAAGACTTGTGTTGCCATGAACCTTCTCTTGAAGATCTTTTTAAAGATAAAAAAAGTTTGCGGGGTGTAGTAGTAGGCTTCCATAGGTACTAAGTTCCAAATTTTATCTTTCGGTTTATCCTATTAACGATTGGAATTCTGACCACACAATGACCACTCCCAACAAAAAACACCGTAAACAGCCAGCAACAGAACGAAATCAAAAAGCGGCTTAAATTATTGTTATTGTTAAATTTATCAAGAAAAATCAGTACTTACTCGATGGCTTGGTTAGCTTCCCGCCCTCTCCGCCATTCATGGTTTTTGCGAGCGCAAAAAATAAGAGTGTTATAAACAAAACAATTGCTAAGCTCTGAAAAACTCAAATTACTTTTACTAGCTACGATCCTTAGGTAATTCTGAATATATCCCGTTTCACTGAATAAACTGCGCGGTTTTTCAGCCAATGCCGTCTAAATCGTCCTTACCTGTTTTGACGTTCCAGATTTGCAATTCATACTGCGCCACTTTAAGTTTTGTAAATGGATCTTCGTCTCGAATCCTATCCAGTGTTTCAAGATCTGGAATACGCAGTAGTAGGGCACCACCAAAATGTGGCTCAAAGGGACCTGATGCGATAAGTAGGCCTTTCTTCTTTAGGTCAAGCAAGTATTTGCGGTGCTCATCCCTAGCGTCTTCTGCTCCTTCCAAGCTGCGTCGATATCGGATAATTGCTATAGCATACATATAACCTCCAAATTAATGCCACACTCATTATCAGCGGGCCCAATAGGCCGTTAAAAAACTAGCGTAATTCCAAGTTAGATCTCGTGCGCTCATCATAAAACCTGTATTGCGATTGAACTGCTCTGACATGGATCCATTTTGATCCATATGCAAGCGAGTACGACGAATTTCCTCATCACCAGCCTCTCGTACGGCTTGTACTATCAAACTGAACCGCGGGTCCTGAGAGAAAACTGTTTCTCCTGAATGCAATTTAAAGTTGGGGTCTTTTATAAGGCTTTTAATCCAAACTGCTTTAAAGGGAGTGACTCGTATCACATTCGACTTTCTCCATGCACGTGCCACATTGTAATACATTTCTGCAAAGGCATTATTGGCTAAAAACCATCCACCGGCCTGTGTAGATGCTGTCTGGCCATGATAGCAATCTTCAGGATAGCGGCCGATAGCTGTTCCGACAGGTTCGCCAAAAAAATCTTTTTTTACTGAGTTAATTGGATAAAGCACTTCAAAAGACTGTTTGAGTTTTTCTGCGCTCATTAAGATTGCGTCTGCTCTTGAGCAGAAAAATCCATCTCCTGCACATCCATGCAGAGCCCCTAAAACCACCGCGATATCTAAATTGGAGGTCTTGGCCTTGCAACCAGGATCATTTTGCTTGTCCAACGTTGGAAGAATAAGTTGCTTCTGATAATCCCAATGTTTTTGAATTTCCAT
>JAJZSC010000225.1 GCA_021849995.1 Bacillota bacterium
AGGCCTGTTGGGATTAGACAGCTCCAGCAACCGGACAGCCGATGTGATACGGAAGCCTGATTCAAGCCAGTGAAGAGTTCCAACTGTTAAAACAGACGATAAAAGACCATTAACCACTCCAAGCACTACACCTACTACCCAGATAGTCACTTTCGTACCGGAAATAAGGGCCAGCCCACTTATCGTTAATACATTAGCAGCCCCTACATAAATACCAGCTCTTGCCAAATCTGATCTCTGGCTAAGATGGGATACACTGTAAACCCCCACTATCCCACCAAACAATGCTACTATAGCTGTCTGAACTCCAAAGGTAGTTCTCATAAGAGGATCAGTTAAGATACCAACAAAAACGGCAATGATAATTGCTGTTAGGATAGCGAGTTCAGCATCAACTAAAATCGCCACTGCCATGGTAGCCCAGGCCACCGGGATAAGCATCCCGGCCAGGGAGTTAAATTCCAACCCACCTAAATTAAGGGCAAAAATTGCTTTTCCAGTTACGAGAACCAAGGTAATAGTTATCCCAATCAATATTACCTTAGATCCTATTTGAGGGATTTTTGACTTGTACTGGCGGACATAGATTGCCAAAACAGCCATAGATACTAACACAATAATCGCAATTCCGCCAACAGACCGCCATGGAGATTGTTCAATGACAAGTCCATAAGCCAATAGAACCTTATAAATCCGTTCATTAACTATTTCGCCCTGTCCTACGATTTTTTGGTTTGCCTTGTAACGCTGAACTTCCAGTTTCACTGAAGCCCGGGCAACACTCTCTTCTCTGGCGGTAGCCTGTTCATCCTTAACCAAGGTAGGCCTGGTTATCTTCGAGTCGACAAAAGCCTTAAGAAATGCCTTCATGTCATCAGGCAATAGGGTTTGAGCTAGTTCTTGCTTCATACGTTCACGCAGAGCAGGAACGTCTTCATTAGTTTTAGCGCCAAGCTCTGGGTTTCGCGTACCCCCGATTATTATAACTGTGGCTTTTTGTTCGTAATCTTCTAGGGCTGGTACTGTCGTCTTAGTAAGGGAAAGCAGGACACTGTCTGTTAACAGATTAAATGGAGGCAACTGCCTCATCCTGCTTACTTTTGTCTGGTCATCTTCTTTTGAAGAGATGGCATCTCTGATCGTTAAGAAAGCTCTGGGCAAATCTCTGGCTAATTCGTTGATGTAAGTTTCGTCTGGCTTATAAATCTTTTTGACAGACTCCACAGCCTTTTTAATATCCTCTTGGTATTTATCATAATCTTCTATATCTTTGTCCCAGGGGGCAGGGATATTTTGAGGACTTGGCTCATCAACTGCTATCTGAAGACCAGACACGAATAGACTGGAGGAGACTATGAACGTAAACAAGAGAAAATACACCACAAAGGCTATCCCATACCTTACTGTGGTGTTGGTTACAGAAAACTTCAATGGGTTTCTTGTAAAGAATCTTGCGATATTCAAGGGCATCATCCTTTAAGACTTAGTCCTGGACTTTCTCCCGTTCTTCATAGGCTTGAATAATTTTTTGTACCAGAGGATTACGAACAACGTCAGCAGCTGTAAAATAATGAAAAGAGATATCTGGAATACCCTTGAGTATACGTTGGATCTCTATGAGTCCGGAAAAATGTCCCCTGGGCAAATCAACCTGGGTAACATCACCTGTTACAACTGCCTGTGAACCAAATCCAATTCTGGTCAAAAACATTTTCATTTGTTCGGGAGTAGTATTTTGTGCTTCGTCTAATATTATGAAAGAATCATCAAGGGTTCGTCCCCTCATATAAGCCAGTGGAGCAATTTCGATTGTTCCTTTTTCGACATAACGTTGGGCCGTTTCCGGCCCTAATAAGTCATAAAGAGCATCGTAGAGAGGTCTTAGATATGGGTCTACTTTTTCTTGCAAATCCCCAGGGAGGAAACCCAGTTTTTCTCCGGCTTCAACCGCAGGACGAGTAAGGACAATCCTATTGACAGTTTTGGCTCGCAATGCCCTTACAGCCATTACAACGGCCAGATAAGTTTTTCCGGTGCCTGCCGGACCAATACCAAAAACGATAGTATTTCTTTCCAGTGACTCTATGTAGTTTGCCTGCCCTAAGGTTTTGGCTTTAATCGGACGTCCACGGTGAGTTGAGGCAATAGTTTTCGTAAGCATGTCTGCGATTCCGGTTTCATGACCTTCTTCTACCCGCGAAATAACATACCCTACATCAGCCGGTGATAAATTATGCCCCTGCCGGATCATACTTAGTAATTCATTGATTGCCGCTTCAGTTTGCTCTACATTTTCCCCGGAACCGGTAACGATCAGTTCTTCCCCACGAACAAAGCACTTGACCCCAAGGCGTTCCTCTAACATCCTTAGATTTACATCTTCTAATCCTAGTAAGTTCATGGTCTCATCAGCATTGTGCAACAAAATCTTAGCTTCTGTATTCAAGCTTTCGCCCCCATTATGGATTAGGGATAAACCGCTAAATCTTCATAGGTTTCTATTTCCACTCTTACTCGCTCCACATTAGGGGTATTTGGCAACACTCTTACCGTTTCTTCAATCATGCTTACTCCAGGAGCAACTTTACTCTGAACTTCTTCACGAGCCATCTTCTCTGCCAGTTGACGAGCTTGAGCCTGAGTCCTTTCAATATGGACATTCTCAAGTTCTTTATACCTCACAGTTATAAGTTCGACAGGAAAGCGCCAATTCCTCCAAGCAGGTAAAGATTGAACTTCTACTTCCTTGCTGGACTGTGGATACGGAGAGTCAGGTGTTGTTACCATTATGACTCTGTTTCCGAATTTTATACCCCACCCTTTAGCAAAGCGGCCGCTTTCAACCACCTTGTCCTCTACTAATGAAACTTTAGCCTCGGCACTGGACCAAACCCTTCCTCGAACAAATCCCTTTGCCACCGGTTTCTGACTCAAAGTGTTACCGCTTGCTTGCTGGTTCGAACCTAGACTAGGACTAGGATTAGCCTTCCCAGCGGGATTAGCAGCTATTGCTTGGCTGGGTGCCTGGATCAAAACCTGACCAGCCTTAACGGTTTCCCCCTCATGAATAAGAGGGCTTCCCTGAATCACCATTATTTCTTTTACCAATCCACTTTTACTGGCAACTAAATTCCCGTATTCATTTGGAACTTTAGGAGGTGTCTTTTCAACAACTTTGATATTAACACTTGTCCCTTTGCGCTCTATGCCAATCCAAGCGGCATTTGGGAACTCTTCTGTCAACGTCTTGGCAATTTTATTTAAGTCAACGTTCCTGTGCAGAACCCACGTCTTTAACCCAAGTTTCTCAGCACTTTGAATTATTTGTTCTTGAGGTATTCTCTTATTCCCTATAACACTAACTGTGAGTATATATTGGGACAATAAGCTTATGGTGATGACAATTATCCCGATCCCTATAAGCAATCCCTTACGACGCCACCAACGTGCAGCTATAAAAGGCCAACCATATTTTGCTGTAATTTTTACTTTAGTATGTGTTTCCCTGGCAGCCCTGCGTAATTTAATAAAGTCAGTTAACCTTACTTGAGCCCTAAGACCCAGTTCCGATTTTTGTGTTCGAAAGAATTCGATTCCGTCTTTTATTCCTTCATTCAAAAACCGCGGTAATTGATTACCTCTAGCTAATAAATACACCCGACCATTCAAGAAGGCTTCCATTTTGCTAAACATTTCGCTTTGCCCCCTCTTCATATTTAAGGGAGTAAAGTTCTCCTTGAATTCTTAACTCAGTTTGCAATAACGTAATTATGACAAAGCTTTTTCCATTAAGTACAATATCTCCGATAGTAGTGTTGATACGTACCTCTTGATCTTCGAAAGCGACTATTTCTAAGAAATTTTCCACCAGAATCTCGCCTTTGCCAAAGATAGTTACCTTTGGACCCTCTCCAGTCACATCAGGTGGAAGATCTAACACATCACTCACATTTTTCTGCAGTTTGCTGAACATAACAAAATACCTCCCTTCCATAGCATGTTTATGAAAGAGAGATACAGAATAGTCCAAGCCCTTCAACAAATCTCACTTAACTAATATATTTCATTCTGCTGGCTCCATAATCAGTTGCTCTATAAAACTGCTCAAGTTTACCAAGCTTATCTAAGGAAACATTGCTTAACTCTATCATACCGACGGTTTTTAGGTTAAATATACCCCACATAGGACAAAAATATATTACCTCTTTTCTTGTATATTCTATTAGGATCCAGAAAAAGAAAAATGGCCGACAGTCAGGGTCAGCCGCAGAAAACCCCTAAATTTAATTAAAAGATTTATTAAACAGGTCTCCGCCTGAGGTTTCTAATCTGAACCTCATGCTCACCTATTATCTCGGATACCGAAATTAGACTTTCCTCAATATTCTGTAGTCTGGCATTTGTTTCAGTCCTGAATTCGAGTAACCCGGCAGTCTGCTCGAAGATCGCCTCTTGGCGTTTTTCAATCCGGTTAACTGTTTCCTGAAGTTCGCTTTGACCCTTCTCTAAATTACTTAGTCGACCCTCGATTCCACCGATCTTGCTGTCCATCTGGCTAATCTTGCTGTCCATCTGGCTAATCTTGCTGTCCATCTGGCTAATCTTGCTGTCCATCTGGCTAATCTTGCTGTCCATTTGGTCCATTCTACTGTCCATCCGGTCCAACCTACCATCTATCTGGTCAATCGTGCTGTCAATTTGACTAACTTTTTCGTTTAAAGACTTTAGGTTTACTAGGATTTCATGTAACTCATTCACAAAATTCCCTCCCAAAAAATAGTAAGTCTTTAGCTAGTCCCATTATATATCAGAATGCTTGTTCTAGTCAATAAGAATGTCAGTTTGGTCGAAATTTATTTATATCTGGTTCATTATATCTTTTTACTTAATGATTTTTAAACTTCCCTTTCTTCACGAGTTGTGAAATCATTAACCTTAATCATTCCCTAAGAGACCATGTAAAGGTCAAAGCCATTTTCAAGGTTTAAGTTATAAACATATGCCCCTTGAAATACGAGTTGACCATACTCTGGAGCTAGATCAGATCGGGGTAGACTATTCTTTGCTATTAAAAGGCTCGTTACCTAAACGGTAACGAGCCTCATTTTTCTAGGATCCCAGTAGTTCGCGCACAATCTGGTTAACAACTTTTCCATCAGCGCGTCCCTTTGTCTTCGGGGTGATAGCCCCCATAACCTTACCTAGATCCTTAGGGCCTTGAGCCCCGACTTGATCAATAATCTCTTGGGCAAGCTGGCGAATTTCCCCTTCAGAAAGCTGTTGGGGAAGGTAATCCATTAAAATGGCTATTTCCTCTTCCAGATCTTTAACTTTCTCAGGGCGAGCCGCCTTGGAAAATTCCTCTATTGCATCACGACGCATTTTAACTTCGCGTGCCAATACTTCAATAACCTGGTCATCATTAAACTCAGTCTTTTTGTCTATTTCAGCATTCTTAATGGCGGCCCTGGCCATTCGGATGACGGAAAGTCTAACCTTCCCCTCCTCTTTGGCCTTCATGGCAACCTTCATATCCTCAACAAGGCGATCTTTAAGGGACAATTCCGAGCCACTCCTTACTTGAACTTGCGTTTACGTGCTGCTTCGGATTTTTTCTTTCTGCGTACACTCGGTTTCTCGTAATGCTCATGTTTACGCGCCTCAGATAATACACCCGAACGCTGACAATTACGCTTGAACCGGCGGAGTGCGGCATCCAGGGATTCGTTCTTACCAACTTTAACTTCACTCATTGTCTTATCCCTCCCTCCACTGGATCATGGTAAATACACATATTTGATTATACTGGATGAAGTTGGGCTTAGTCAAGTTAGCTTTGCATCCTGCTTCAATTCATTTACATTTTAGCCTATTTTTGAACCAAGCATTTGACCCCCAATTAAATGAAAATGCAAGTGACGAACAATCTGACCTCCATCGATTCCAATATTTGTGACTACCCTATAACCAGATTTAGAGATTTTTAATTCCTGTGCTAGTTTTTTGATTACTGTCAACATATGACCAATTAAACTCTCATCCTGAGCCTGGAT